>NZ_DOPT01000019.1:0-27345 GCF_003512625.1 Herpetosiphon sp.
CTCGATTGCAGCGATTGCGGCCACCTGTGGCTATGCTGATCATAGTGCTTTTTCACGCCAATTTCGGCTGATTACGGGTCTGACCCCTCGCCAATATCGCCATTTGCTAGGCCGTGATACTTGAACGATAGTAATTCAGGGTCTTGATGCATTCCAAAAGCTCGTTGATTGGTACTTGCTGCTCAAGACCTTGGGGCACAAATCGAAAGACAGCGGTGATTGAGCGTGGTGGTAAGACCAAAATCCCGCCTTGAAATTCAAGTTGTTCGCTGGCGTTGCTATAAGCGCGAAAAACATCGCCTGATGGGTCGCTGAGCATGGGATATTGTGGGCGGAAATGTTGAATAAAGCCTGCCAAACTGGCGGGGTTGGTTTTGGCTAAAACTACTGGCTGAGCCTGAAATTGGCGAAATTGCTCTTGGTAGCCTTCGAGGACACGCAGCATTCCTTGGCACATCGTGCAGGCTAAATTTCGAAAGAAAATCGCTACAATTGGCTGGGTTTGGTTCAATTTATGCCACAAGGTTGGCCGATAATCATGGGTAAACAACTTCAAGTCACTCATTCGGGGCTATGACCTCAGTACTATAATCGCTTGCTAGCGTCAATCTAGGGCTTCAACCTTACGAAAAAGTTTGCGAAAACGATACCGATGGTGATTTTAGTCAATTTTGATCAAGCCTGTCCACTTTTGGGCAGGCTGTTCGTCATTAATTGCAGACAGCATGCTACGGCCGGGGCAAGCAGCCTATGATTATTCCATATGTACATACAACTGAACGTGAGACGGCAGTTACGCAAGTAATTAGCCAATGGTTTGATGACCATCACGATGCCATGTTTCGCTACCTGACGCGAATTGTGGGGCAGCCGGAACAAGCAGCCGATTTGGTACAAGAAACCTTCCTCCGCGCGATGAAGGTGCTTGACCCAACGCTCTTGCCTGCTATTCCCCAAGCTTGGCTCTTTCGGATCGCCAGCAACCTTGCATTAGATCATCTGCGTCGGCAGCGGCGTTGGAGTTGGTTTATGCGCAGCTGGCAACCAGAAACCAACAATTTTGATCAGCATGTCGAAACAACCCAAGCAATTCGTGGCTGCTTAGCCAAACTCAAGCCGCAAGATGCTGAAGTTCTGTTGATGGTGCACTACGCTGGTTGTAGCCCAGCCGAAGTCGCCAAATTAAATGGTGAAGAATTAGGCGCAGTCCGCAAACGATTATCACGGGCCCGTGATCGTTTTCGGAATTTATACGAGGAGGAACGTGGCCATGAAGTGTCATGATCTTCAGCCGCTCCTCAGCGATTGGCAACATCTGACTGAGGATGAATGGCAATTGGTGAATACTCACGTTGCTGAATGTGCTACTTGTCGTCAGGTGTTGCTGCGGCAACAAACAACCAGTCAGTTGTTGGAACAGTTGCCAATCGCCACGCTGCAACTTACGACCGAACAGGTGCGGTCTATCCGTGCCAAACTTGGAGTAACCACGATGATTCGATCAAAAACCATGGTTATGTGGTCTTTTGCCTTGGGCCTGCTGCTGTTGGTTGCCGGAGGAGTTTGGGCGGTCAAGCCCGTCGAGACAGGCAATAATGGCGAAGTAGCGGCATTAACTACGCGGACACCTCAGCCAACTCAGGCGGCCACCGTGCGCCCAACGTGTGAACCAAGCACGACCAATCCGTGCGATCCGAGTGTGCCACCAACCCCACGGCCAACCTGTATTCCAGGTTCGACTAATAATTGTGATCCGAGTGTGCCGCCAACCCGTGTGGCGACCCAAGTGCCGCCAACCTGTGTGCCAAGCACAACCAATGCGTGTGATCCAAGTGTACCGCCAACCCCACGACCAACCTGTGAACCAGGATCAGCCAACAATCCTTGTAATCCAAGTATTACGGCAACCCCACGACCAACCTGTGTGCCAAGCACAACCAATCCATGTGGGCCAAGCGTGCCGCCAACCCGCGTGCCAACCCAAGTGCCGCCAACCTGTGTGCCAAATAGCACTGGCAATTGTGGACCAAGTGTACCACCAACCCGCGTGCCAACCCAAGGGCCACCAACGGCTGTGCCAACCTGTGTGCCAAATAGCACTGGCAATTGTGGACCAAGCGTGCCACCAACCCGCGTGCCAACCCAAGGGCCACCAACGGCTGTGCCAACCTGTGTGCCAAGCACGACTAATCCATGTAACCCAACTTGGCCAACGGCTACGCCGCTTATTCCAGAGCCAACCGTGGTAGCGCCATACCCAACCCCAGTGCCAACCCAGCCATCAGTGCCAACCAACACGCCACGGCCATGTAATGCGGTTGTGTGCCCAACGCCACCACCAACGCGCACGCCAAATCCATGCAATAGCACGGTATGCGAAACGCCAAAGCCAACGCTACCGCCATTTGAGCCAACTGCAACGCCATTCCCATGTGGCACGGTTGGGTGCCCAACGCCACCACCAACGGGCGAACCATTGCCAACGGCGTTGCCACCAACCCCAACCTGTGTGCCAAATGGCTACCCATGTAATCCGGTGGAACCAACTATTCCACCACCAGCAACGCCAAGCCCATGCAATAATCCGGTGTGTGCAACACCACCGCCAAGCCATTCAACACCAACGCCGTTGCCAACCCGCACACCACATATAACGACGGTTACGCCGTTGCCAACGCGGACTCCACCGCCAAGTAATTCGACGGCGACTCCATGGCCAGGCACTTCAACGCCAACCAGTACGCCTTTCGTTCCGCCGCCAAGCCATTCGACGGCAACTCCAACGATTCGGCCAAACTAGATTAACGCTATCGTTTGACACAGCAGCAAACCACTCTCGCGAAGGCCTAGCGCGGGAGTGGTTTTTTTGATGCTAAAAAGCCACTCCCCACTTGCGATGGCCTAGATCGCAGGTGGGGAGTGGTTGAACAATGGCGAAACTTAGTTGGCTCGCCAGAGCGCTGGAACATTGCTTGGCTCCCAGCCTGGCAATGAGGTATGTGGTTGCAGACAGGTGTAGGTTACGCCGTTATAGCTGACTTTTGCGCCAGCAGCATAGCTAACATAGGCTGCCCATGGTTGCACTCCAGTCGTATTGGTTGGCGTTGCGCTTGGTTGAACTGGCGTATTGGTCGGTGGAACCACTGGTGTGTTGGTTGGCCGTGGTGTGCTGGTTGCTGGAACCACTGGTGTGTTGGTTGGGTTGCCACCGCCACAAAGGCCTTGATCAAGCCAAACTTGGGCATTACCAGGTGTTTCATTTTGTGTCCACCATTGAGCAAACCAATGATGGTTGTTGTATGAAACAACATCACCACGAACGTAGATTTTGTTGCTTTCCCACGCTGGCGCAGTACACGTGCCTGGTTGGGTTGGGGTGGCACTTGGCGCAGGCGTGTTGGTGGCAGTCGCGATCGGCGTGCGGGTTGGGGTCGAGGTTGGGCCAACCGGAGTGTTGGTTGGTCGTGGCGTGTTGGTTGGCGGAACCGCAGTATTGGTTGGGTTGCCCACGGTTGGCGTTGGAACGACCACGTTGCCGCGTGGGTAATCGCTAACCAAGCCATAGGTCGTGCCGCCAAAGTTGACCGTCCAGTTGGATGGAGTGCTCATTGGCAAGTAGTAGACGAAATCTATCGTTACGCTTGCGCCAGGAGCTAAGCTTTGCCAGCCCGGGAATTTGAATTGAATATGGTTGAAATCGCCACGCAAGCCACCGACGTTATTGCCAGTGTGGCCGCTGCTGGTGACGGTAAATCCGAAGCCCGATTGATCCTTGGCATTGTTGGGCGCTGACGTACCATAATCGAATTCAAAGGTTGCCCCACCTGGGATGGTCACATTTGAGTTGTTGGTAATCACCATTTTGGGGCTGATTGGATAATTGTTATCGCCAATTGGCCAGTTGGTGAAATCAACCTTGATATCGAGTAAGTTGCTGGGCAATGTACGGTTTGATTTATTGGCTCCATAGGCTGGGGCATTACGGAACTTGTCGTAGAGCAAACTGGTCATGGTATCGCCCATGAAATATTCGCCTTGGCCATTGTTGCGGTCGGCGTGCCAGTCGTAGTCGCCCGAAAGCTCCCAGAACATAATCCCGCCTAAGCCTTTGTTGACCACATAATCAGCTTTGGCTCCCAACGATTGCTCATCTTCAGTTGAGATAAACACGCGTTTTTGGCTATTCCAAAGCCATGGAGCAACCAGTGAACTGCTGTAATGGCGGACATACGTACCAGTTAAGCGATCTTCGGGGTCGGTGGCTGGATTCAAGCCAAATTGACTGATATAACTGCCAGCAAGGCCTTGTTCGAGGTTTTTGGCGTGCCACATTGGGTTTGCGCCAGCCCCGACTTCTTGGCCATTTTCAATATCGTGCCAAATATTGTCGATGCCACGTGCACCATCGCCACACTTGGTCAAGCCAATTGGACAATTTGAGCCAACTGCTTTGCCCCACAAACCATTTGTACCACCGGTGACATTTTTAAAGCCACGGGTGTAGTACGGCACGCCGATGTTGATCCGGCCAGCGGGCATGCTGCCACGGAAGTAGTGATACGACCAGTCGGTGTTGAGATAGCCAATCCCACCATATTGCGCGGTGGTGTAGACCCCAGCCGCCGCTAATTCAGCGTCTGTGCCATCATCATAGAGCGCAGCATTTGGCCCAACATACTCATTCCAAGCGCCATGTAAGTCATATGACATAACATTGACATAATCGAGATATTGAGTTACTTGATAGGTTTCCATGCCGCGCAGCAAGTAGCCTGATGAGGGCGAGGCAATTGTGAGCATGTAATATTTGCCATCGGCGGCCCCTGCAACATCAAGTTTCTCGCGCAGGGTTTTCATCAACACCACATAGCCTTTCATCAGGCTAGCGCGGCGAGGGTTAGCATATACCCAATCGAGTGGATGGCCTGCGTCTTTCATTGAGGTTGGATATTCATAATCGATATCGACCCCATTGAAATTGTAGCTGCGCAAGAAGCCGACAACTGAATCGGCAAAGGTATTGATGCCAGCTGTATTGACGCTATTGTCGGCATTAACGGTTAGGCTGAAAAAGCCGCCATCGCTAATCCGATCGCCGTTATCGCCAAAATAGCCACCAGTTTCCGCCCAACCCCCAACCGAAATCAAGGTTTTGACATTAGGATTTTGGCGTTTGTATTGGGTCAAAAGGTTGAAGTGGCCTTTATAAGGTAGGGCTGGGTCCATTTCAGCGCCCGCTACACCTGGCCAAGTCATGCCAATTGAGGGATTGGTGGCGGTGTTGCTGCCCACTGAGATGCGGCTATTTTGAATGTGGGCAAAAGCGTAGTTGATGTGGGTGATTTTATTCCAAGGAATGTTGTTGACGAGGTAGGCTGGCTGTCCATTGGTGCCAGTACGCCAACTGGGAAAATAACCGATGATCCGACGGGGATGATCGCTGCCCATTTTCTCGCGGCCAGCAGTATCGTAGATTGCACAGTAGGGCGTATCGACTCCAGCGGTTGGAGCCATCCCATCAGGCCGACAGTCTGCATTGCCTGCCGCTTGCGTTGGTGTGCCGCGTGTTAGCAACATGCCCGCCAGGAGCGCGAGGGTGATCGTTAGCGAAAATGCTCCTCGGAGCTTGGCCGTCCTTCGGTACGCAACATTCATGACATTCCTCCATTGATTGTCACTTCTTGGCCTATGGACTTGAACCTTACTTATTTCATTGAAATTATAAAGATTTTATAGAAATTTAATGAATTTGTCAAGTATTTGTTAAAAGTAATGTGATAATCGGCACAGGCAATTGATGCGTGGTATGCTTTTTTTGTAACTAGATTGCGCCGCCGTTGAGTGGTTGCGCAGCTATGAGGAGCTGTATGAAGATCGGAATTATTGGGGCTGGTCAGATTGGCGGAACTCTTGCAGCACAGCTGACCGCACGTGGTCACCAAGTGGTGATTGCCAATTCACGCGGGCCGGAAAGTATTCGTGAGTTGGCCGAAGCAGGTGGTTTTCAGGCCGTTACGGTTGCTGAGGCAGCCCGTAGTGGCGAAGTCGTCATTATTACGATTCCCCAGCGAGCAGTGCTGGATTTGCCCAAGGATCTCTTTGCTGGAGTCTCAGAAACTGTGGTGGTTGTCGATACTGGCAATTATTATCCTGTGCGTGATGGACAAATCGCTGCTATCGAGGATGGGCAAATTGAGAGTGTCTGGGTTGCTGAGCATTTAGGCCGTCCAGTGGTTAAGGCTTTTAACAATATTACTGCCCAAAGCCTGCGTGAAAAAGGTCGCCCAAAAGCGGCCTCAGATCGAATTGCGCTTTCGGTTGCTGGCGATTCTCCAGCAGCGCGAGCAACAGTGCTGGGACTAGTCGATGAACTTGGGTTTGATCCAGTCGATGCTGGGAGTTTGGCCGATTCGTGGCGGCAGCAGCCAGGAACCCCGGCGTATATTGCCGACCTCGACGTGCCGCGCTTGCAGGCAGCTCTTGCTGCCGCCGACCAAACGCGGATTGCAGAATATCGCTTTGCTGCCAATGAACAAGTGCGAGCCTTTTTCGAGTAACCGCATGATCAGCAAATATCATCGAATATAAAACATATGTTCTGAAATATGCAGTTTGCCCGCCCGCAAATGGCTCGTACAATCGAGTCATTTGTGGTTTTAGGGCCAATCTACCGCTATAAATGTGGCTATAAGCGTTGATTGTGTGATGGCTAAGATTTGCTAGACAGCCCGCATCCTGATTGCTACACTGCGGTCACGACTGTTTTTTACAGGAGGCGCATGATGGAGAGCATCTGGAAGACGAGTGTTTGGCAGCAATTTGGGGCGGCAATTGCCATGCTTGAAGACCCGATTGTTCGTTGCCCCGACCAGCTCTGGACGAGCGTTTTATGGGAAGATCCTGATGATCCGCGTTATGGGCATTTCTGGTTTGTGGCCTATCACAGCTTGTTCTGGCTGGATCTCTTTTTGACTGGTTCGAGTGAGGGGTTTAAGCCACCAGCGCCATTTGTTCGTGGTAGTTTGCCAGATCAGCCGTATAGCAAAGCGCAAGTGCTGGCCTATCTACACGATTGTCGCCAGCGCTGCAAGGCAACGATTATGGGTTTGACCGATGCAAAGGCCCAAGAGCGCTGTATTTTTGAATGGATGCAACCAAGTTTTTTTGAACTTCAGCTCTATAGCATGCGCCATGTGCAAGAGCATGCCGCCCAATTGAGTTTAGCGCTGGGCCAGCAGGGCATTGCAGGCGCTGATTGGATTGCTCAGGCTATTGACAACGATTTGTGAGTACTGTTATTTAATATGGTCAATGATATGAATTTGTTTCAATAGTCCTTAGAATAAAGGAGGGTCGTACCTGTAAACTTATAGGTACGACCCTCCCTTGTCACAATAAATGTCGTTATAGAAATGATAGGATGTTACTATTTTTAATTTGTTTCTACTCCCCAATTCTCATGGGACAATCCGATAGTTATGATAATTTGTTGGCATAAACGATATATATCTCGTGAACGCAGATTAACATCAACAAAAAGACCATTGTCAAGCTCTGACTTTCTCTTAAATCTTGTGCTATCAGAGCTAATAAATCGAGAATATTCTCGGGTTATGACCTCAAACATATCTGGCTCAATGTCTGCAATGGTATTGAGAGTTTTAAGCATCACCTGCCTCCAAGAATCAACTGGAATCCGACTACCAAGGAAAATAAGTGTTTGAGGCGTTTTACCCGTTACATCATTGGCACTGGTGGCGAATGTTACAGGCTTATTGCTTCCAAAGTATGGCCAGCAGAGCAAGGCAATGTCCGCAAGGATAGAGGCCCGCGTCTCAATTGCATCTCTATTCCAAAATTCAATATTCTGAAAATATTTATTCAATTCTATATGACTTTGTTGAAAGTACATCTGTTTTTTTGGAAAGGTATCATTAGAAAGCTCCGAATTATATGCTGTGAGTGTTAAGTTTCCAAGGGTATGAACAGCCAGTTCATAATCAGCTTGCCAGTCTTCTCCAAGATGTTGTTTCCACCATTCAGTTAATGTTTGAGGGAGAATATGCTCAATTGATAGGGTTTCAAATGATGTTTGTTCTTTATGATGAAAATGCGATTCCAAAGTTTCTAAAATCAATTTGGTTTTGACTAATCGCTCTCCCTTACCATAGAGCTTTGATTCAATCAGGTGTGACTTGAACAATGCATCATTAGGATATCCTCGCTCTTGAAGAACCTCACGTAGGCCTTGAATAAAATTAGATGGATTGTTTGATTTTGCCCAATCATATAAAAATGGAAAGAGTTTATTGTATTGATTTGTTGAATAGTTACAGATAAATCTTCGTAGAATATAATTCTCAATAATATGAAGAACCTCAGTAAAATCATTGGGGGAAAGATCTTTATTAGCATAATCATGGTAGCAGCTTAATAAAAATGGATAAGATGTAGTAATCTCTAGTCGATTTATTCTGAATAATGCATTCCTTACAGTAATATTTGGTTCAATGGATGGATTGATCAGTTTTTGGTAATAATCTGCAAATACAGCAATTTGTTCTAAAGATTTTAATGCATCTCCTTTTTCAACACGTTCTTTTAATGTAAAATAAACATCACCTTGTTTTACAATAACTCCATTTCTCATCATATAATGTCTGATACATTCAGTGAGATTATCTTTGAGATTACTTTGCATCGGATTCCAGAATCTGTTATAAATATCTTCCTGATCGTTAATATGAATTCTCATAAAAAAATAATTTCTAATGAGATCAGATTGTGTTAGTTGTCTTCCTTTCGCGTTAAGACTTTCGAAAACGAGGTGAGGATTATCATCATAATCTAATAATATACTTACAACTGAAAATCTACTTGTTAATACTTTATTTACTTCTAGAATATTTGATGAATCAATTTTTCGTTCAAAGAATTTATAGCACTTACCAATTTGACTATCACCAGAAAAGGATTGTTTTGTAATCAGCGATTGAAATGCTAATCGATCAACCTGTGTTGGTAGCAGTTTGAAATAATCATTTCCCTTTTTAAAGGGATTTACTAACATTGTTTGTTGAATCTCATTACCCAACTCTTCATTACCTATGTCAATAGCTTTATCTCGTAACAAACAAAGCAGAATAAAAATTGTAGTTAGTCGTTGTTGTCCATCAATTAATAGATATTTACCAACACCTTCAGGTACTGAGGGTGTTGGCATTGTTACAATAGATCCAATAAAGTGACTTTTTGGTTCTTCGTTTTCACATAGATCAGTAATATCTTCCCAAAGAATATCCCATTCACGTCTATCCCAACTATATGCACGTTGAAATAATGGAACAACATATTGTTTGGTACCCTCGATGATTGGCTGGAATTTGGTTTCTGAAGCCTTCATACATTACTCCATAACAAGCAGGACTAAGAGTAAAATAAGCTAAATTGGAGATATCAATATTAAACCTGATTCTCTCCAAATCTAAATCTGGATGTGATTAAATAAATCTAACAGGATAAAGGGTATTGGTTATAAAATTATATATCAATCAATATTATGTATACCACTAACCAGACCTTTTGGCATACTACATTATGGTAATTGAAATTTTAGATAGTTGATGATTCAGATCCTATCATATTGGTCAAGCAAGTAAAGGGAATCAAATAGAAATTTCTCTATAACTATCAGCCTGTGCTGTGAGTATTTATAACCCCCATAAAAACTTACTAGACCAAATCTCTTGATCACGTCATAACTCCACCCGTAACTTCTAATCACAACACTACGTATCGCCAGCAATAGTGATAGAAAGGTGGAGTTATGCGAGTTCGAAAACTATTTGTTGGCTTGCTGGTTGGGGGCTTGCTGGCGGCATGTGGCAATCAAACTGGCCCGTTGTCAACCAATGCCTCCACGCCCACTGATCGGCCAGCGTCAACTGAGACAATGGTTGAGGTAACGGTTATTTACCTTGATGCTGATGATGAGTATGAGTCCTCGTTTGAATTTGCCTCAGCCAAAGAACCTGTAATAAAAGGTGAAAGGCTGATCATGGCTGGCACCGATGTTTCTTTATCGTTCAAAATTATTGATTTTGTGCGCGGTGAGCAAGCTTTGGCAACGATTGCCACGATTGATCCAGCGTATGCAGGACTACCAGCTGGGTACGAAGTTGGGTTGGTTCGTGCAGAGATAACCCATGGGAATGTTCGTACAGAACCAGTTGTTTTTGATGGTTCGATGATTGCGCTGCTCGTTCTGACCAATGGTGAATATCAGCCAGTGAAGGATCAGCAAGGCCTACCATGTTGTTTCGAACCACGGTTTGATACCCCGGTCGCTAAAGGCGATCAGCTTGAAGTCTATTTTCCGATCTTGGTTGCGACTGATGATCCTAATCCCTTGCTAGTGATCAACCGTGACCAGTCGGATAATGAAGATGCCCGCCACTTTGCCTTGCAATAAGTAGGCCTGAGTCGAGCTAGCGATTCACCTCAGGAATAACGAGTTCGTAATTAGTCGCTATGGTATCCAACTAAAACGTAAATGCTGATTTAATGAAGCCAGCAATCATCTCCATATGACAACTGTTGGCTTCATTAAATAAAATCTGTTTAACTGCTGCCCAACCATATGCATTGGAGCCATAGCGCAAGCAAATGATCGTGCCGCTAGTTTGCTAAAAATTAACCAACGTTAATAGCATTCTAATATCACTAACCCGAATTCTCTGGTATACTGCATTCAAACCTTCTCCTCTCTCTTCTCTCCCACAAGCGACCCCTAGCGGGTCGTTTGTGGTTTTAGTTTCTAAACATGCCAAGCAAATACAGCGATTGAGCAGCAATTGCCTAGTAGTTCCGATTATAGTTGTCGTAGGAAGGAATGAATATGGCGCTCAAACGGATGGATAATGTCCTGATTGTGGTTAACGATCTTGTGTCAGCAAAGGCTTTCTTTCTCGAACTTGGGATGGAACTTGAGGGTGAGATGCCACTGGCTGGACTGTGGGTGGATCAGGTTGTTGGGCTTGAGAATGTACAATGTGAAATCGCAACCTTGCGCACTCCAGATGGTCACGGGCGGGTTGAGCTAACGCAATTTCATACTCCAGCAGCGGTAAATGTTACACCAAACAATGCCCCTTCGAATGCGTTGGGTATCCGACGGATTATGTTTGCCGTTGATGATCTTGATGCTGTTCTGTCCCGCCTGCGCCCACATGGTGCTGAAATTATCGGTGAAATTGCCCAGTATGAGAATTTCTATCGGCTCTGTTTTATTCGCTGCCCCGAAGGCATTATTCTTGGGCTTGCTCAGCAGCTCACGTGAGCCGTAGGGTTAGTTGAGTGGAAATGAATGCTGCACTCAGCAACGATGACTAACATTATTGAGCGATTATATCAATGTTTTCGTGGCTACACGATTCCTGATCATCCGACTGGCTGCCCATGTTGTGTGTCTGCCGATGACTACCAGCGTTTGCGTTCGAAACCGCTTCGCCAATTAACCGAGAATGATCTTTGGCGCTATAGTTTGAAGGCGCTTAATACGTGGGGCGATGAAGACCAATTTCGGGCGATCTTACCACGATGTTTAGAACTGTGCGCTGATAGGTCAAGCTTCTTCGATCGCAGTATGCTGTTTGGTAAACTGCGGCTCGCTGAGTGGCGTACTTGGCCAGAACCAGAACACCAGCTTATTCAAACCTATCTTTGGACGCTCTGGCAAGATTCCCTGAATAGCTTGGATGAATCAGTGGATGAGCTGTTGTGTGCCATTGCCCAAACAGGACTTGATCTCCACCCATTGCTCATGAGCTGGGATACACAGTTACAGACGCTAATCGGATTAGAGCGATATGCCGACCTTCTTGATCGGCATATGGCCACGATTATTGACCAAAACCGCTTACAGGGCTATGGATGGCCAAATAGTGATGCAACAGCGATTAGTTGGGTGCTTGACCCTACTCGCCGTGAGTGGATGACCACAGCGTTTGCAAATAGCCAGCATGATGACGAAAGTCGGTTGCTGGCTCGTATTCTGGAATGGTTTGATTTGTATCCGTGACGTTGGCTCCTTGCATTCGATGCGTTAATGCAACAAGCTAGATCTCCCACGAAAGGAAGGATAGAGTGTATAACGTTGGCTGGCGGGCATTGTCGTATCGTGATAACACCCGCGTAGATTGGCGCTTGGGTAGTGATCGTCCGCTGTTGACCCATGTCTGGTATCCGTGTGATCCGGCTGTACCGCAGATGCCTATGGTGATCGGCCCACCAGATAATCCGCTCTTTAATGCTGGTGATGCAGCACCCGATGCCCCGATGCTAGAAGGTCAATTTCCTCTTATCTTGCTATCTCATGGAACGGGTGGGATTGCCATGCAGTTTGGGTGGCTCGCTCGCGTGCTGGCGGCTCATGGCTACATCGTTGCTGGTGTCAATCACCACGGGAATACAGGCCTTGAAACCTATATAGTTGAAGGCTTTACACGGGTTTGGGAACGTCCGCGCGACCTGAGCGCTGTCCTTGATTGTCTGCTCGATGACCCAAACTTCGGTCCAGCTATCGACCAAGCACGGATCGGGGCAGCAGGATTTTCACTTGGTGGCTACACTGTTTTGGCGCTTGGTGGTGCTCTGCTCGACTTAAGTTCGCTCGTAGCTGCCTATACCAATGCGGGTCGGCCCTTGGCCTCAATTGCTCCCCCCGAATTTCCTGACGCGGATGCCGTGGCTCGGCAGCTTGAAGTGTTTGCGGGACACGATGAACATCGTCAATCGTATCGCGATGAGCGCGTTCGCGCTGGTTTTGTCTTGGCACCAGCGCTTGGCGAAGCATTCAAGCCTGATGGATTGGCGGCGGTGGCTATTCCCGTTATGATCATCGCTGGCGAAGCAGATACAAATACACCGCCCGCTGTTAATGCGCAACGGTACGCTATGCACATCGAGGATGCGGCATTAACGTTGCTCGAAGGGCTGGTTGGGCATTATGTGTTCTTGGCTGAATGTACCGAAGCCGGGTGTCGTCTGATCCCAGAACTATGTCTTGATGCACCAGGAGTTGAGCGGAAAGCGATTCAGCAGCAAGCGAGTACATTGGCACTGAACTTCTTTGAGCGGCATCTCCGCTGAATCCTCTTCGCTAAACAGAGATTGATAATCACTGGAAACAAGTGCACGCGGGAAATTCTCACATGCACTTAGTATTTTAGGATGGTGCTAACCAATGAGCGAGGCTTCGGGGGTTATGGTTGCCTTGGGCATGATGAGATTAAATACCTATCAGATTAATACTAATGGATGTAGCTATAGAATATTCGTGATAGCTATTGAGTGTTAGGGGATTTTGCTTATTCTAGGAAGGTGATATCTGTCGAGTCTTAAGGGGAACGTTGCATCTGATCATTAATTATCTGTAATTCTATGATGGGCATCATATTCTTATCGTTCCAGCATACTGGATGTGAGGCCGCTATGCAACCTCTTGAGGTTGTTCGAAAATGGCGGGGTATTCAGGTCAACGAACGGCGTGCCTTTTATGAACACTTTACTGATCTCTGCTCCTTGGTGGGTGCTAAAACCCCGCTTGAAGAAGATCCAATTACACCTTTGAAGCGGGGATTCCAAAACTCAATGGAGGAAAAGGCTGGGCCGATGTTTGGAAAAAAGGCTATTTTGCCATTGAATATAAAGGCAAGCATGGAAATCTTAAGCGTGCGTATGATCGACTCCTCCAGTATCGGGAAGCGCTGTTGAATCCTCCACTCCTGATCGTCTCAGATCTTGACAGTCTCGTTATTCATACAAACTGTACCAACACCGTCAAAAAAGTAACAACGCACACGCTCGATGAAACATTAACCAAGAATGGCCTTGGTATGATTCGAAGTATTTTTTATGCTCCTAATACCTTTCGCTCTCCAATCACGCCTGAGCGGGTTACCGAAGAAGTTGCTGCAAAATTTGCTCGATTAGCCCAACTTATTACCCGTTATGAAAAACATGCTGCACCACAAGAAATTGCCCATTTTCTAACCCGATTATTATTCTGTTTATTTGCTGAAGATATTAGGCTGTGTTTCTGCCGGAGTTTTAATCCCCTTCCGAGGATTTTGGTTATTTGAATACTGAGATGAATTGGAGTGCTGAAAACCTCCAGTGGGAATGTTTTAATCCCCTGGTATAAACAAATCATGCAATCATGCATGCGACAATGGAGTTGTTCACCCCTATTGCCGCATTGATTTGTCCATGACCCTTGGGAGGATCATATGCCCAATCCTAGCAACCCACCGACTGTCCTAGCAACCCTCGACATTGCCAAACATACCCATTGGTTTGCCGTCTTCACCGCTGATCTCACGCCGCTCATTCCACCCCATTCCATTACTACCGATGCCACGGCATTGCAGGAGGTCATCGACACCCTCACGACGCTCGCCCAGACGCGCCCCATCGCGCTCGCCATGGAACCAACTGGTATCTATCATCTCCCCTGGCTGCATGCCCTGACCGCAGCCCTTCCGTCCACCGTCACCTGCCTCCTCGTCCATACCACCGCCGTCCACCAAGCCCGCGCGGTGCTCACGGCAGGTCGCCAACGCAAAACCGATGCCCGTGACTGCTATGCTATTGCTGCTGCCGTCCGTGATGGTCATGGCCGTCCGTGGTCACCACCCTCCCCCCAGCAGACCCATTTTCGTACCTGGGCCGCCCAAGAGGCCGCGACCACCGCCGCCATGGCCCAGCTTGCCCATGCGCTTCAACGCCTCACCGATCTGCTCTGGCCCGGCTTGGTTGCGCGGCGCACCGCCGCCTGTAAACCACTGGTCTCCTCGCGCCCATGGACGCGTCAGAGCATTCAAGCCATCCTGCTCCACTATCCCGATCCTCATGCGTGGCGTTCGCTGTCCGTTGCTGCGATCCAAGCCCGCTTGAAAGCACTCGACGTGCGCTGTGGGCCGATGCGTGCCCAGCAGCTTGCAGCGATTCTGGCAGCACAGGTTGTCTTACCACCCGACCAAACGCGATCCCTTGCATCCCGGCTCAGCACCCTCATGCAGCAGTATTGCCTCCATGCCGCCCAGCTTGCAGCCCTGCATGCCGAGGCTGAAACACTGGTCACCGCATCGTGGGCTGCCGTGCTCTGTTCCATTCCCGGCATGAGTCCCGTCCTGGCAGCTCGCTATGCCGCTGCGGTCGGCGACATCCACGCCATCCGCTCAGCCAAGGCGCTCTGGTCACTGGCAGGGCTGGAGCCGAGCATCTATGCCAGTGGCACAACGGCGCGGATTGGCCGTTCCTCTTTAGCGGGGCGGGTTCCGCTCCGGCAAGCCCTGATCCGTATTGGAGCCAGCTTGGGTCGGCATTGTCCCCCAGTCCGGGCATGCTTGCAAGCCGCACGTGCACGCGGAAAACCGATAACCGTTGCCCTGATTCATGCGGCCAACAAGGCCAACCGCATCCTCTTTGCGATGGCGATGAGCCAGCAGCCGTATCAGGCGTTGGGGCGATGATGCGCCGCAGTGGGTGATTGCCGATTGGACAAGCCAGCAGGATCGGCGTGATGTCGATAATCCCTTTGGTGCGTGACACCGTTCCTGAAGTATGACACACCGCCCTGCCCGATCGCGTGTGCTGAGACCGTATTCGATGCTGAGGCACTGACCTCGCCATGCACAACCATGGATGGTCCACGCGCAATTGACCAGTCCTGCACCCTGTCTCTTGATCGGCAATCCATCAGAACCGACAAAAAAACCACAGCAGCGCTGCGGTCATGATCGTGCGGCTTCATCCGCGCCACTTGACATGTTTATACGATACTTCCGAGGATTTTGGTTATTTGAATGCCCGAAGGATGGGATGGGATGGAGCCATAAAGCCTCAGTTTTAATCCCCTTCCGAGGATTTTGGTTATTTGAATGAATCTAGGCATCTTCAGCATCCTTGTCATATTTACTCGTTTTAATCCCCTTCCGAGGATTTTGGTTATTTGAATTGAATTGAATGGGCATTTAATCTGTTTGAAATATGAAACGTTTTAATCCCCTTCCGAGGATTTTGGTTATTTGAATATACCCTACTTTTCATGGCTTTGCAAGGCGCTAAAACGCGCGGTTTGCGCGGTCCGATTTTTTTGGGCAGTTTTAACCCACTTTTTAAGTAAATTTCCATGTGGATAAGTCGCTTTCTGCCCTTCAGAATGGGATCGCGCGGCATGTTGAAAAAGTTAAATTGTGAATAACCATCGATTTAGCGCTTTGCAATGCCGAAATTCAAAAAATGTAAATCGTAACGCTGGTTTCGAGCGCTGGCCCATTGCCCACAATTTCGGTATTTGGGGCACAGGCAGCACAAATCCGATATGTTCGCAAATTATCGCCATCTTCTGGCCGCAGCACTTTATGCAATTTGCCGCGCAATTTGGTATATTGCTTGGCGGTCAAGTCGCATTCAAAAACGCTATATTGCACTCGCTGACCAAAGCCTTCAAGAATTTTGGCAATTTTCGTGCGCCGTTTATCAACCGCAATATCGTAGGAGATCAAGTACAACATACGCGCTCCTAACGGGTTGTCCAAGCTTGATAGCTTGTGCCAGTCTGGATTGCGCGGGCCAATAAGCGGGCTTGAAGCTCGATACAACGCCAATAACTGACTTTGCCAGGCCGTCCGTCTGCGCCATCGGGATGGGTTACTTCGGTGCGCATGCGTTCTTCAAAGGCCACTACAAAGCGTTTTTTGCCCTCATTGCTGAGTAAAATCGGGTGCTTGGGATCGTCGCTCGGGCTGAAATCATTGGCCGTCAGCCTGCCATCATTACAGCAGCGAATCACCAAAGCATCAACCAAAATTGGCCGAAATTCTTCGATCAAATCAAGCACTAACGATGGTCGATTGTAATCGAGTTGATGTAAAAATCCTTGATAAGGATCGAACCCTACCGCCTGAACTGCGCCAAGGGTTTTATGCACCAAAAGGGTATAGCCCAACGATAATAATACATTAACTGGGTCGGTTGGTGGGCGGCGATTACGATTATTGAACATCCATTCGCTATCAAAGAGGCCGCGTAAACCACCAAAATAGGCTGCCGAGCCACTACCTTCAACCCCAACCAATGAGCTGATTTTGGTGGTGCGATCAACCCGATCAATAAAATGGTCTAAGGCTTCAATCGATTCCAAAACCTCTTTTTCGACCTGTTGGCGGTTGCGGGCGAAGCGTTGCAATACAGCACGGCAATTGCGTAATTTGCCGCTAACACAGGCTTGAGCCATCGCCAAAGCCCAAACCTCATCATCTGCTCGGCGATATTGGTTGCGACGCAAGGCCACATGGGCGGTCGCTTCGCCAATCAAGCGCCCATGGTAGCGCCCGTGAATCGTCAAAAATGTTACTTCGATCTGTTGATCCAACAGGCGCTTGATCGCAGGCGTGCTAAACCCAATATTGCCCATCACTACAATATCTTCAAGTTTGGCCATTGGCACATTGCCCAGCTCTTGATCAGTTTGCCAAATTGCTAGCCGTTCACCGTCACAGCGAATTTCTGCACCTTGTTCGAGAACATAAAGCGTTGCCATAATTCCCACTCCTTAGCGTTCAATTAAGCGGGCACGGCCTAAACCGCGCGTCGTTCCGGCTCCAACTCCGCTCCAAAAAGCAAACCGCGCCAAGGTGTCAATACACGAACACCAATAGCGATCACGCGAGGTTGCGGTGTAGGTGCAATGGCCAACCGCGCCAATTTGAATGGCTTGGTTTTTGGTTGGCTCTCGCTGTGAGCGTAATTCAAAATAACTGGTCGCCATGCATTCGCTGGCAAAGCGCTTAAATTCATCGGGAAAGGTCAGCGGCGCAACCGCATTCCATTTATCCAGCAAACTGCCAAATACCAAATCGGGGGTTGGCATCGGCTGATTCAAGCCCCGTTGACGAAAGGTTACTGGCGAGTGAAATTGGAATGTCCAGCGATGAGCAATCGAATCTTGGGCCATGCTCGGCGCAAGCAATTCGCTATAACTACGCTGCCCAACCCAAGGGTGTTCGTGCTCATGGCGCAAAATCGCCTCAACTCGCCATGAGCTGCCATCAAGATTCAAGAATCCTAGTTGCTCTGGTTGCCAAGTTTGGGCCAGCTGCTCTAAAGCTGGAGTCAACAAACTTATGCGCAAACCATAATCTTCACTGGTTTGCACTGTAGCTTGGTTGCCCTGCGTATGCATGCCCAGCACATTCGAGACGGTCAGCGGCTTCGCGCCAACTTCATCGTGTACCTGTTGGGCTAAATCAGGGTTAGCCTCGCGAATGATATTCAAGATTGCTGCATGCGCTGCCCGAGCCAAACTAGGCTGAACCGTTGCATTGCTAAGCGGTCGAATTTGGAGCATTAACGCCATTGGCATCTGAAAATCCCTCATCCTAACTATTATTGCAATAATTGATTAATCCATTGGTTGATCGTGTGATATGGGTTGTGGTTGAGCGATCGCTGGGTTAGTTGTTGATAATTATGGTGAATATAGCTCAATATTCCGCTCGCTGAATCGCCAAATGCTTGCTCAATTTGGGTTTGCGAAACGCCACCCAAACTATGGGTAATTTCGTTGCGTAATTCAATTAATGGCTGGCAAGTTTTGGCGAATTTCAAAACTAACTGAACTTGTGGATCGTTCGGTGCATACATACTCAGCAAGCGTTGTAAACCCGACTGACCTATTTTAATAGTTCCAATTCGTTGTTGTTTGAGCCAATTGTCATCAACTCTGGCTCCATGTGGGTCTGCTTTGCCCTGCCAATTAATAAATGGTACATTCAAGTATAGGCAAACCAAGCGTAAACTGTTCTCGACATAACGTACTAATTGGGTCAGGAAATCGGCATAATTATTGCTTTGCAAGCGAATTTCGGCCAGTGCTAAAACCTCGGCCAAGGCATTTTCATGCGATAGCGGGGTCAGCGCATTGTACAATTCGTGAATCATCACATCATACAACCCATCGGCCAAACCTACCAAATCACGAATTGCCAAAATTGCCCGGGGTACATCGAGATTGACCCGGGCAGCCGCATGAGCCAACATCCCCTCAATTATTTTGGCACTACTTTCGCTCTGCAAATCGGTAAAATAAGGCCTATACAAATGCCAACTATCCAGCGCTGCATGATATTGAAACGTGGTTAGATTGGCCTGAATCAGCTTGCGCAAAGGGCCGCCCAAAATCCGCCGCCCAATCGATAAGCGTTCTGGCAACATACTATCAGGTGTAACATACAAGGCAATTGCGCGGGCCTGAAACATTTCAGTGCCAGCTAGTTGCAGCGCATTCGACATGGCTGGTGTGCCGCCAGTGACCTCCAAAAAAACCTGGCTTGGCTGAATTTGGCTATCATACTGGGTTAATTGGGCTTCATAAAAGCGAATAAGCTCGTTTTGGCGAGTTGGATTAACTGGCACAGCATGCGCCAAAACCCGTTCAGGCCGAAAATTCCAGCGTTCGATCAATAATTCGCGCATCAGTTCGGCAGCTTCAAAGGTATCGGTCGGCTGATAGTTTGGGTTAGCTTGTTGAGTTCCGAATAAAAGAATCCAATCAATCGAATCAGATTCAAGATAATCAATAACTTTTTTGATCATCGTAATTTGAAGACTAGAGCCGATCTTGGGTTTATTAGTGCGAATATACTTAATTTTATCGCGATGGCTGGCTTTATGTAATTCTACTGGCAGCAATTCCATTGGCAATAAAATATCACGATTGCCAATATTACAAATCAATAATCTGCTCATACTATTCACTCCTAAATCAAGCTATACAATTTTTGAGTTAACGTCGTTTGAATTTGCTGAAACGGCGATTCAGATAAATCTAGCTGCATTTTGCTCAATATATCGCGTAGTATATCCAAAGGAGTTTGCTCTAGTTTGAGTTGCATTGCCTCGTTAATTTTTTCCTTGGAAACACCTTGAAAGCCATGGGCAATGATGCTCTGGTTGCGCATTTGAGCTAGATTGGTAATTTTATGGAGATTTTTGAGGATGCCGATGCACAGGCCTGCTTGCTGTTTGCTGAGATAGCGTTGTCCAGCTTTTTCACTGGCAAAATTGAGCATGGCGATCAAAACTGGCACCGAAAAATGTTGATAATCGAGCTTTTGATCACCCAGCGTTGCTTGCTCAAGATATGCGTGCAGTGTTGGATCATCGACCAACAATTGATTAAATTTGGCAAGATTCTCAGCTTTGTGCGCTTTACTATAATCAGTTGAAAGCTTGAAGGTTGTTTCAACCAAATAGCGCAAGACTGTTTCTTGGAAGCGAAACATACGCCCCAGGAAATCGGCATAACGGCCATTGGTATAAGCAATTTGGGCATTATAATAAAGCTCAACCAAGAGAAATTTCAAGTCAGCTTGATTGATTTGATATGCAGTATGTTGAATTGAACGCACCAGATCGCGCAATGAACCATCAACATCAAATTGAATTTGAGCTAAAATTTGCTGAGCCGAATCAAAATCGAAATCCTCGCGATATTTAGCATAGCGCAACAATCCGATAATCCCTGGCTCAACTGAGCCTTCGAGCAAGGTAATTGCCCCAAGAAAATTATGCTGCTGAATTAATTGAATCGGAGTTGAAATATTGAATGAATTGAGCAATTGTTTACGAATATTCAGCGAATAAGGCCATTGATCATGTTCAGATTTATAGAGCACAAAGCAGGCTTCGCGAAAACGTGCAATGGCCTTGAATTGGAGCGCATTATTGAACGCTTGGGTTCCGCCAGCGGCTAAAACATAATACTCAGTTTCAGGTTGATGCTTGATATTCGCTAATTGTTGGCCAAATGCTTGCATCGCATCATCGTATAAACTTGGGTTAACATCGTAAATTGTGCGGCGCTCGACCATGCGAATCACATGGCTCCAATGTTCTTGAATATAACGCTCTAAAATCATGCCAAACCAACATGTATCTTTATCGCGCAAACTAACGTTATTGCGATCTTTCACGCTACTGGCAGGTGTATCGGCTTGATCAGTGTCGAACATGATTAATCGGTCAATCATAAGCTGACGATGCTGAAAATAGCGAGCAAAGGCATCGATAATTGGTGCGCTAAATTGATGTTCGCTATAGGTTTGCCAATGGTGTTCGCCAGCTGGTCGCGATGGCCGAATAATCGCCCCTTGGACTGCGACATCGCTATTACCGACATTACAAAATGCAATTCGTTGCATGGGAAGCTCCTAAATATGGTTTGTTGCCTCAACTTAACTTCATGCCCTCACCCCCTCGCCCCCTCATCCCGCAAGCGGGAGAGGGGGAATAACGTCGTGCGATCTCCTAGCTCAGCGGGAGAGAGGGCTAGGGGTGAGGAAACGTCTAATTAAGCGTTACTTTGACCCAGCCAAATGGGACGCGTAACGCACCTTTGGTATCACGAGCGGCGCGGCGGGTTTTTGGAAAGCGATCGCCTTCACGATATTCCTTGCGACTCAGCCGATAGCGGCGCATCAACTGGGCAAGTTGCGGCGTTTTGATAATATCGCCAAGGGTTTTGCTCTTCCAGCCTGTGCCCCAGCCAATGTCGATATAGAAGCAGTTGTCGGGCGCAGTATTGGCCTGTTGGGCCAAGTTGCTAAAGAATTGCTGGAGATGCTCGCCTTCGCGGCGGCCAGTCCAAAAGGTTAATTCTTGCTGAATTCGCGCTAAGCCTTGTTCGCGCCAAGCCTGTTTCAAGGCCTCGACGCTAAATCCTTGCTCGCGCACCCCAAATTGTTTGGCCTGCTTATCCAAGATGTAATCATCGAATTTGATTCGGGCTTGCAGGGCTACACGCGGCTTAATCGCTTCCAAATCAAGCGGAATACCTTGATTGGCAGCTGGAAACACCACCGCGTTGTAAAGCCGTAGCGCATCAGCAGGCGCGGGCTGGCTATCGCTGACCTGAATTGCCCGAAACAGGTCATAGTTGGGATTTTGGCTTGGGCGTGATGCTTTAGGACTAAGCAAACGTGCTTCCTGAGCCTGAAAAGCCCATTCGCGCCGATCGCTTAATTGCTGCAAATCTAGGATTAGGTTGCGCTGCTGATAGTGTTGGCGAACCCATGCGCTGCGCAAAGCACCTTTGAGGCTGCTACCTGGAATGTAGGGCGCATGCGTCCAGTGTTTAATCACAGGCCGCATAGTTTCTAGCTTGGAAACGCCTTCAAGTTTGTAGTAATACAGCTCTGGATGCTTGCTCAGCAGGTCAGCCGTTAAAAAACTGCCCAAATCGGGTGTATTCAAAATTTGTTGATACAAACGGTCGTTGGGATTTTCGGGCAAAATCTGTTCAAGCACCGCATCGACATTGAGCAGATAGAGAACATTGTTGAAGATCGCAAAATCAATGTTGCGGCGCAAATCTGGCCCGCCAGCGCCGATATGCACTGGCGAGAGCGTTTCAATCGTTAATCCATAGTTGGTCATTGCGAATCTCCTACGCTACAACCGACCGTGAGCGCTAGCCCATGTCGCCAAACGGGGTGATTCACGCCAGCGTTGGGGGTGTCGTAGGTTGGGGCCACATCAACGCTTGAGCCGATGATCGAATGAGCCAACCCTGTGCGATTTAAGCGCGAGCCAACCCCGATCATCCAAATTGCCTTGCGGCGTTGGGCTTTGGCAGCGGGCGAATACATCCAGCCAGTCACATCCTCTAAACTATAGGCTGCTGGCAGATCGAGCACTCCTGCCGCAAGCTCAGCGGCACTCGGCAAATAGCGCGAGAGCACAATTACCGAATCGCTGGTAGCAGCTGGTAAATCGAGAGTTTCGGTTTGCAGCTCTGGCTCAAACATCCCAACCCCCTTGCTGCGCCGCCCGCCTAAGCCATCGATGCCAACTTGGTGCAAGAGCGACATCAGTTGTTTGATATCGCCAAGTGCCAAGATTGCTAAGCCACAACCTTCGGCAAAGCGCACTTGGCCAGTTTCGTAATAGGCCGAAGCATTGCTCCAACGATCAACTGCCACATGCGGAATCGACTCGATTTTCCAAAGCGGATCTGCCACAGCCCATTTGTTGGCGCTAAATTCAGCTTGGCTGACCAAGACACTGCCATTTTGCAAAGCAACGCCGTTGGTTGGCCGAAAATAATGGCTCAGCGAGTGGGTTCCGGCCAGTAGATTAATAAAAATCTCGCTGGAAACAAACCGCACTTTTTTGAATTGCTTGCGCTCGCCCGGGTTTTGCTTATCGCTGGGCAAGGGTGGCAGCATTGGCACAGGCAATAGTTGAATTCCATCAACATACGGAAAACACGACGAGATTGTGAATGGCGGATTGCTCGGCTCGCTGGCCCAGCGCTGGCCTTGTTGCAATGCCTGCCAAAATAAAGCGGCGTAGAGCGTGTCGGATGGGCAGGTTTCGCTGACCACTTCCATATCGATGCCTTGCATGCCAAAGTGAAACGCAGCTTGTGGCTTGAGCCGAATCAGATTAAATTCCATGCTGCTCTCCTCTTATTTGGCAGCGTAGCCTTGAGCTGCCCACAAAGCCCGTAGCTCGGCCAACGAACCAATTTCGCCTTTTTCGAGCACAGGCTTTTCGTGCTGCTGAAAGCGAATCATGATATTTTTGAAGGCAACTTGGCCGCTACCACGCGCACCTTGGCCGCCCAAGTAATCTTCTTCGACCAACTCAAGCCCACGAATAACCGTATTGAACAGCTTGGTATCTTGATCGTTGTAGAGCGTGAAGGTCAACGCGCCGTCGAAAATTGCCCCCGCTGGAACCCGTTCTTGCTGACGCGGTGTGGCGGCTGAGGTGACGCGATCGATCGCTGCTTCCCATTTAACTTCGGTGTAGGGCAAGTCGGTACGGGCATCACGGAAGGCAGCGCGAGTTTGTTCGCTCAAGGCTGCATCGCGCACGATCAAGCGGATTGGCTCGGTCAGAAAATCACTAGCAGGAATTCCAAAAATGTGCAGCACTGGGCTGTTGTCATATTCGGCTTGGGTTTTAGCCGAGTGAATTGAAACATCGCGGCCAATCGAAGTATTTTGGGCCAAGCCATACAATTTTTCTAATTGTGAGCGCATTTTGCCGCGCAACGATGAGCCGGGCACGTAAGGTTCGCTGTTAAAGGGATTACGAATGACTGGATTATCGACGTTGCCAATCGCCAAGGTTCCGGCTGCGCCGCCAATATGTAAGCCAGTTAAGGCATGAATTTCAAAATTGACGAAAATCCGACCAACAATTTTGATTTTAGGTGTTTGATCTGACATAATTTTCTTCCTCTTATGCTATAAATTAGGTTTTAGGTTTAGAATTATTGACCGCCAAATGCTCGATGATAGGCCAGAATCGCTTCAAAGAAATCGACAAAGTTGCGAAAGCGCTGGTAGAAGATATCTGGCTTATCAGCTTTTGCTTTCAGTACTAACTTGATCGCTGGCGTTAATTCATCGCTGAGTGCTTGAACCGCGCCGCCACGCTCGCGTTTGGCTTGGTAGGCCAAGCGTGGTTGCAGCAAGGCAAATTCACGTTGAGCACGCCGAACTGCCTCAGCCCGTTGTTGTTGCAAACTAGGCATCACCCAATCCATCTCGATGCGGCGGACTGTGCCGAAAATACCGCGAATTTGGCTGGTGGTTAAGCGATTTCGCGCCAATTTCTCGCCGATTTTTTGGGCGGCTTCAACCAATTTTTCAACGTCATCGCCAGCAATAATTGCTTCGCGTTCTTGTTCGCTAATCTCAGGCATGATTAATCTCCTTGCTCACGAATTAATAATTGTGTCCAACGAGCGGCTAAGCCAAGCTGCTCGATTGTGCGCAAACTGATCCGATGCGGATCATCGAACCCCGTAAATAAATCTTCATCGATATCTCGCAAGAGTTTTTGTAATTCTTGATGGTTCTCATAGCGTTGGCGAATGCGGGCCAGTTGATATTTGCCACGCCAAATCCATGGGCCATAGGCGGTGTGTTTTTTGCCCGATTTTTGACGTTGCTGGCTATGCTCGTTATATTGGCTATACAGCTCCATCAGCACTTGCAGCAGCGAACGCACCATGCCATGCTCGCCTTGATAGAGCCGCCACAAACGTTGATGCCAGTTGATCAAGGCGGGGTAGGCTTCCCAGGCAATCGTTTGATCAAGGAAATCTAGGGCGTTTTTGCGAATTGCTTGGCGTGGCGCAGCATCTTTGGCCTGATCAAGCGCATGATGGGCTAGTTTGGCCGCTTGATATAACGGGAATTTTTCGGTGTGCAGGGTCAATCCCGCCGAAACATGGATTAATTGGTTATAGCCCGTGTAGCGCTGAAGATCGTGTTGAATTCGATTGGCGACATGGGCCAGCACATCCCAACTGCCAACCAGAAACAAATCGTCGCCGCCCGAATAGACGCTGTAAATTTGTTCAGGGCTGATTGCTTGATTGCTCGCTTGCTCCGGCTGGTAGATTGCGGCGGCAATATTCTGGTCACGACAAATTTCGCCAACCCAGCCCTCGAAAAAGCGCGAAAAGGCGGCACTCAGGCTTGAAATACGGGCCAACGAGGCTTTGGCAAGGCTATAGCCAAAAATATCGCCAAGATCATCAACATCCATGCGCAGCACCCCAAAACGCTTGATGCCACGACTCGCTTTGGCCAACTGATCAAACGATTTGACCTCACCGTTAGGAGCTTTAGGTGTTACATTGACGATTGGGCGTATGCTAAAGACATGCTGGCGATAATTGGCACGAAGTTGGCTCAGCATCGCTAAATCGCCCGCAAAGGGCCGAATAATCTGCACATGGATTGATTGTGCTGAATTGCGATTGAGATGATCGATCAATTCCTGCTGATCGAAACAAATTTCTGCCTGCAAACCCAAGCCCGCCAAAATATCCTTTGCGTTTGTGCGGCCTTTGACCGCAGAGAGATTGGGCTGTGGCTGGCTGATGCAAAGAAATTGGGCATCGTGCAAGCTGAATGCCAGCTTAATCGTGCTTTCGCAGAGCCGGCAGATCTTGCTATCATCTTCATCGGCTTCAAATTGATTGCTCGGCCCCATATAACCACAGGTTGCGCAGCGGTCATCCTCGTTGCCGCGATGGCCGCGTGGCGTGAACAATTTGGCTTGCAGCTCTTGATTATCGAGGGTTGCAAAACGGCGACGTTTATCAGCGGTCACTTGGTCGTTGACGGCGCGAAATAAGGCCTCAAAATTGTGCGCAGCATCGGCGATGGTCGCGCCACCCAAGGCGATATACAACTCGCCATCGTGGACATTCAGCAAAAATTGGCCAAGCGCCCGTCGCCACTGCGCCAATTGTTCGTAACAAGCGGCGGGCACAATCACATAAAATCGCCCACCGCCGCTATAGAGCAAATTAGTGCTGGGCATGCCTGCTTGCTGCAACACCCAACCAGCCAAGGCATCGGTCAGCATTTGCAAATAGAATGAGCGACCGCGCAGGCTTTTGGCGGCACGATTGGCCGCGATGGTGTAGATAAAATCCTGCACGCCCGAAAGATCGCCACCAACTAACATGGTTTGCTCACCAGCGGCGGCCAACGCGGCTTTGGTGCGAGCATAATCGTAGAGCGATACAACCGGATCGGCTGTCTCGCCAGCAGTTGGCTGGTAGCTGACGGCCCAAGCATAATCGTGAAACAAGCTCAGCATCTGGACCACATGAATGCTTGGCTCGGCATGGCATTGCTCAATCGCTTGATTGAATTGAGTTTGTAAATCGGCTGAAACTGGCGGACGTTCGGTGATTGGAAAAAGCGCAGATTCGGTGAGGCTAAAACGTTGCGCTTGGAGAAAGTAGGGCGTTGAAGTTTGGGTGTTTGGCTCGGCTGATGGAGCAATTTGGTTGAAGATCGAATGCAGTGGCGTAGTATCCCAAGCCTTGACCGAGTTTGTCATACTCTTCAATGCCCGTATGACTGGGGGATCACTCATACAACCTCCTTGTAGAACGCTAACGATGGCTTACTTTAGCTGATGGGTTGTGCATATATGTGCGCTGCATAAACGAATATCTGTTCGGTTATGCTGTTTGCCCCACGTTAATTAATCCAATTTCGAGCCGATTTTTGGATTTGAACTGAATTAAGTCGTAATTGTGGATAGCTATCTCGTTATAAAATTGAACCTTGGAGTTGATGACTGGCTTTTATTGTGGGGCATAAATTGGCATTTGCAAGCATAGGCCATGTGGTTAACCGAGGATAGGAGAATGAGGGGGATTGTTTGTTAGGTTGATCGTAAGCTATACTTGCGATACTCGAAACAAATCCTTCCTCCTCACACACACTCTTCTCTCCT
>NZ_DOPT01000019.1:27400-28104 GCF_003512625.1 Herpetosiphon sp.
CCTCACACACACTCTTCTCTCCTTCAAGCGGCCCCGATGGGCCGTTTGAAGTTTTAGTGTTCAAGTACCAAACAATCGTGGGGCGCAAAATTGACTACCACCGCCTCACCGCGATTGGGCAAGTTGCCAACGTGGGTATCATTGAAGACATCGACAAACAGCAATTGTTGCTCGATTTCAACGTGAAAACGCACAATTGGCCCCAACAGCATTTGCTCTTTGACCACGCCGTGCAGTTGATTTTGGGCGGCAACGCCTTCGAGGCTCAAGCGTTCAGGCCGCAAGGCAACCCGCACTTTACTACCTTGGAGCGATGAATCGAAGCTATCGCTGACGCTAAATTGTTGTTTGCCAAAATGCAAAATGCCTTGCTTGGGGTCGTGGAGCGAGGCTTCCAGCGTGTTGAGTGTGCCGACAAAATGGGCCACAAAGCTAGTTTTGGGGTTATTGTAAATTTCGGCGGGCGTACCAAGTTGCTCAACTTCGCCCTTTTGCATAATCAGCACCCGATCCGAAAGCGAAAGCGCTTCTTCTTGATCGTGGGTAACGTAAATCGCCGTAATGCCTAATTCGCGCTGAATTGCCCGAATATCTTGGCGCAACGAAACCCGAATTTTGGCATCGAGCGCTGAAAGTGGCTCATCAAGCAGCAGCACTTGCGGGCGAATTGCCAAAGCTCGGGCCAGCGCAACCCGCTGTTGTTG
>NZ_DOPT01000019.1:28175-28434 GCF_003512625.1 Herpetosiphon sp.
CCACCAGAAAGTTGATGCGGATAGCGATTGGCAAATTCTTGCATATGGATAATCGCCAGCATCTCGTTGACCCGCTGCTCAATCGCTTGTTTGCTGAGTTTGCCAATGCGCAGGCCGTAACCGATATTTTGGGCTACGCTCATATTCGGAAACAGCGCATACGATTGAAAGACAATCCCAATCTTGCGTTTGCTGGGGGGCGTTTGGGTAATATCGTTGCCGTCGATTTTGATTGAGCCACCGCTGGGAGCCTCGAAGC
>NZ_DOPT01000019.1:28501-39591 GCF_003512625.1 Herpetosiphon sp.
CACCGCTGGGAGCCTCGAAGCCTGCGATCATGCGTAACGTTGTGGTTTTACCGCAGCCGCTGGGGCCGAGCACCGACAAAAATTCGCCCCGCTCGACCGCCAAATTGAGCGGCGAAACCACCGTCGTTGGGCCAAATTGCTTGGTTAAATTGTGTAATTCGATAAAAGCCATGGCAGTTCCTTAGTGTGTTCCACCAAATTGAGTCTGTTGCTGATCTTTGCTATTGACCAACAGCACAACTCCAAAAATCACCCAGGTTAGGGCAAAACTAATGATTGTGAGCGCTGCTGGTTCATAGGCTTTGTTTTGACTGATCCGTGCGAGGTATGGGCCGAAGGCGGGCCAAGCCAAATATTGGGCTAAGGTCAATTCGCCCAGCACCGTAGCAAAGGTCAAAAATGCGCCATTAACCAAGGCTCCGCGCACATTCGGCACAATCACTTGCCAAATAATTCGCGGCCAGCCAGCCCCAAGGCTTTGGGCGGCTTCGGTCAGGGTTTTGACGTTGGTCGCACGCAGGCCAGCATCAATCGCCCGATACATATAGGGCAGCGTCAGCACCATATACCCTGCGATCAACAAGCCACGATTTTGCACCAAAATCACTGGCGAGCGGCTATACGATTTGATCAAACCAAACACCAACACAATTGGCGGAATCACAAATGGCATCAGCGAGACCAATTCGATCAAGCGGTGTAAACGGGGATGGCGTAAATA
The DNA here is from genome assembly GCF_003512625.1 of Herpetosiphon sp. Lineage (NCBI taxonomy): Bacteria > Bacillati > Chloroflexota > Chloroflexia > Herpetosiphonales > Herpetosiphonaceae > Herpetosiphon > Herpetosiphon sp. Next base: position 29,223 of record NZ_DOPT01000019.1, read on the forward strand.
GGCCCAATACACCGTGGGAACCAGCAAAAGCAGGCTGGCGATAATTGTCAACAAGGCCATTAATGCTGAAAATAGGAAGGTTTCGTAAAAACTACTATCAGCAAAAACTCGTTGATAGGCAGTAAAGCCTAAAGTATCTTTTTTGGCTCGCAGCGAAAACAGAAACGTGGCAATCAGCGGCAACAAGAAATAGCTTGTACCAACGATGATAAACAGCCACGCAACCAATGACGAACGTTTTTTCATTGCAACCACCGTGCCGATCGGCGCTGAAGCCAGCTATAGAGCGCCAAAACCAAGGTCATAATTACCATCATGCCAAATGCCAAGGCATAACCCAAATTAGGATTATGCAAAATATCGCCCTGAATTTGCGCCCCAATCATAATCGGCACAATATTCAATGAGCCGCCAGTTAAGGCATAGGCTGTGGCATACGCGCCAAAAGCATTGCCAAAGAGTAAAACGACGGTACTCAACAAGGCTGGGGTTAAAATTGGCAAGGCGACGCTTCGCCAGTAGTAGCCGCCCGAAGCACCTAAACTTTCAGCGGCCTCACGCCATTGCGGGCGAAGTGCCTCAAAGGCTGGAGTTAAAATCAACACCACCAAGGGAATTTGAAAATAGAGATAAGTCGCGCTCAAGCCCCAAAAGCTGTAGAGATTAAAGCCTTGGTCATACAAATCAAAGCCCAAATTTTTGAGCAAAACGGTGACAAAGCCAACCCGCCCTAAGGTAGCGATAAAGGCAAATGCCAAGGGTACGCCAGCAAAGTTCGAGGCCACACCCGAGAAGGGAATCAAAAAAGCTCGGACAAAGCGCGGCAAACGACCCAGCACCATGGCCCAGGCCAACAAACCGCCAACCAACGTGCCAAGCAAGGCCGTAACCCCACTCACCTGCACGCTGAGCAGATAGGCATTGAGGATGCTTGGTTGACCAAGATCGGCGATATTTTGCAGGGTAAAGTTGCCCTCGTTATCTTGAAAACTACCGATCACTAGCGAGGCCGACGGAAGCACCAAAAAGGCACAAGCAAAGAGGAAAAATGGCACTGTGCCCAGCCAACTCCAATTAATGCGACGAAGGTCGAGGTGCTGCCATTGCGCACCCCGACCACGTTCTGAAGCTTGTTCTGCCACAGAGCGGCGATCCTTCCTTAATTATTCTTTGACATCGACGTTGACCGTGGTATCCCAACCATCGACGATAACTTTTTTGGCAGCTTCGAGCTGCGCCAAGGTTGGGAATACGGCGTTGGCGTAGAGTTCGGCTGGTGGCAATTTTTCCGCAATTTCGGCTGGAATTACATTGCGAGCAACCAAATCGTTGTAGCGCACTGGGTGGCCGCCGCCTTTGAGCCAAGTCAATTGGCCTTCGTCGGAGTAGAGGTATTCCATCCACAATTTGGCAGCATTTGGGTGCGGAGCATAAGCGCTGATCGCTTGAACATACACGCCACCAAGCACGCCTGATTTTGGCACAACCACTTCGATTTCAGGGTTACCGCCCAATTCATCGCGAGCGCTGATTGCCAAATAGTCCCAGGTGATCATAATTGGGGTTTCGCCCTGGGCCAAGGTACCTTGTTTGGCGATAACTGGCACAAAGTTGCCAGCTTGGTTCAATTTGCTGAAGAAATCCAAGCCAGGTTGAACGTTATCCAAGCTACCACCATTAGCAAGTGCTGCGGCGTAGACTGACTGAATCGCCAAGTTTGAGACCCGTGGATCGCCTGCCAAGGCGACTTGGCCTTTGTATTCAGGCTTCAAGAGGTCGGCCCAATCCTGCGGCACATTTTTGACCACATCTTTGTTGACGGCAAACGCCAACACGCCATAGTAATCGCCAAACCAATAGCCCTCAGGATCTTTCAACTCGTTAGGAATCGTATCCCAGGTTGAAACTTTATAGGGCTGCAAGAGATTTTCTTGCTTGGCGGATGGACCAAAAGCAAAGCCAACGTCGATCACATCGGGGGCTTGTGGGCCTTTGTTATCTTTATTGGCCTTGATCGCTTCGATTTCGTCGCCCGAACCAGCATCAGGATTCAGTTCGTTGATTTTGATGCCATATTTTTTCGAGAAGTTTTCGATCATTTCGCCGTAGTTGAGCCAATTGTGGGGCAAGGCGATCACGGTTAATTCGCCTTCGGCTTTGGCAGCAGCAATCAAAGCATCCATAGTTGATGATGTGCCACCTGAGCCAGCGGTTGGGGCGGTGGTGCTTTCGCTGGCAGCTGAGCCACACGCACTAATCATCAACGAAACGACGAGGAATAAGGCCGCTAATTTAGCAGCACGTAGCCGAAAAGCACCAAGCTTCGATTGAGCCATGGGTTAAATCTCCTAGCAAGCTAGACCACGATGCAAGAGAATCTGTCGGGTTATTGACGAGTGTAACCACAAAAAATGGGCTGGGTTGATGCTACGGGGGCTAATTTATCGTACTATAACATAATTGTAATATTTTGGTTAAGAACACATCACGCTTCAACATACTAGCCACCAACTTCGCAAGATCTGGTATGATACAACGCCGTAGAGCAATGCTGCTCACCCACTGCAACGACGCACAACCATCTCAAACCAGCCAAAAGCTCAATGCAGATCTAGCTTGGAGGCTTCACTCATTTGCCTTCTGCCTTTTGCCTTTTGACTTTACTTGGAGGCTTTATGCGGTTAATTTTGGTGCGTCACGGTGAGAGTGAGTGGAATAAAATCGGTCGCTATCAAGGCCAAGAAGATGCGCCCTTGAGCGAACTCGGCCAACAACAAGCCCAAGCCTTAGCCCAACGCCTCAAGCGCGAAAAGCTTGATGTGATTTACGCTAGCCCCTTGCAACGAGCCAACAACACCGCTCGCGCAATTGCCGAATTTCACCCCGAAGTACCATTTATCGACGAGCCAGCCTTGCTTGAAATTCATCATGGCGATTGGCAAGGGTTGTATAGCAACGATGTTAAGGCCCAATATGGCGCTGAATTACGCGAATGGCAATATTTCCCAACTCGTTCGCAAATGCCCAACGGCGAAAGCTTCTCGAACATCCTCAAGCGCGTTATTGACTTTAAAGAACGGGTTTTGAGCGAACGCCCCAACGAAACCGTGATTTTTTCAACTCACGATGTGGTTGTCAAAATTTTGGTTGCCGATGCACTTGGCATCAATATGGATCGGATCAATCGCTTGTGGATTACCAATGCCTCAATTAGCGTGATCGAATATGGCGAAGATTTGCCCTATTTGGTGAGCTTGAGCGAAGCTTGCCACCTTGGCAAATTGGCCACCGTGCGCGAAAACCAAACCGCCCTCTAAAAAATGCCCTCACCCTCTAACTTCTCCACCAAAAGCCCCTCGCTCACCGCAGTGGGAGAGGGGTTGGGGTGAGGGCATGCCGATCCTTGAAATCGAATTTCCTCTAATGTCTAGCAGACGCAGAAAAACTTCCTACATTCAATCGATTAAGCCTTGTTCGCGAGCTTTGACAATTGCGGCAGTACGATTATGCACATCGAGCTTGAGGTACAAATTGCTAATATGGCGTTTGAGCGTGCTTTCGGCAATCACCAAGGCTTCGGCGATCGCGCGATTGCCCAAGCCAGCCGCCAAATAACGCAAAATCTCATGTTCACGCGGAGTTATCGCCAGATCAAGCGTTTCCAGCCGATTGTGGTGTAGCAAGCGCAAAACCAACGGACTACTTGGCAATTGTTGCAATAATGGAATCAGCCCAGCCTGCAAATCGAGCAACGGTTGGATAATTAACTCTGGCTCGGCAATTGTCAAGGCATGTTGGAGTTCAGTCAATGCTTTGGGAAGTTGGCCTTGGCGAGCTAAAACCATGGCCAAGGTGGCGTGGATACTGACTAAGAGCGGTACAAAATTAATCCGTTCAGCGGTAGTTAGGGCTTGATTTAATAAGCTGGATGCTTGATCCAGTGCTGCTTGACGCAAAGCGAGCAAACCGCCCAACCATTGATTAATCGGGTTATTTAAATCCTCAGGGTCGGCGTTGATCAAGGCCAACCATTGGGTTGCTTGGGCTAAATCGTGCTGCTCGATCGCCAGCAAACAGCGGGTTTGTTGAATAATTAGGCGAATTTTGGCATTATCATGGCCAATCGCATATTCCTCAAGCTGTTGTAAACAGTGCAGCGCTTGGGGATAATCATTCTGCGATTGCAAAATTGCTACCCGTTGTGCTTGAGCTACACACCACATTTGGCGATTATCCATGATTTTGCTGTTATTGAGGCTTTGCTCAACCGCCGCCAAGGCTTCGGGCAATTGATGGCGCTGATGATAAATCCGCGCTAACATCCAATGCATGCCAGCCATAAATGGGCGGGGCGCTGGCAAGGCTTGTGCTTGTTCGATCAAGCTCAAGCAAATTTGTTCGGCGCGGCTAAATTGGCCGACATCGTGCAACAAACCAGCGCGATTTACCGCACCAACCGTTGATAAAAAGCGACTATTAATCGTTTGGCCTAAAGTTTCAGTTTGTTGATAGAACATTTCGGCCTGTTGAGCATCGCCCTGAAAATGCGCCACCACTGCTAAACAAAAGGTCATCACCCCTTGAATTGTCGGATCGTTGCTGGTATTCAGGCGTTTGGCTTGTTCACCCCATAAGGTAGCTTGCTCAAGCTTTGAGGTCATGGTTGCAGCCAATGCACCCAACGCCAAGGCCTCGGCAGCCAAAGGATTTGGTTCGTTGCTGCCAACCAGCTGGCTGATCCGTTCGAGATAGCCTTGAATGCCCTCGCCATTGCGCAAGGTAATCAAAATCCACATTTGAGCAATGCACAAACGTGGCTCATTCCAGATGATATGAATTGGCAATTGATCGAGCCATGGTCGCAAGGTATAAAAGGCCGCTTCGCGTACAAATTGGCCGACCCAAGGCGTAAGAATTGCCGCCGCTAACTGGTGTGCTTGGGCTTGCAAAGCGTAGTGCATCGCATCGTGAATATAATGTTGATCGCGACACCATTCGGCGGCGATTGCCAAAACACGATTGCGTAGCTCAGGATCGATCAAATTGGCGTGTTGCAGCAGAAAATCGCGAAACAGCGGGTGTAATTGCCACCACTCCTGGTCAAGTGCCCCAATAAACAGCTGACGTTCGATAATCTGATCAAGTTGGTTGGGGCCAAGTTCGCATTGCTGATGCATAAAATCGGCCAACGAGCGATTAAAACGATCGAGGGGAGCCAAAGCCAACAGAGCTTGCTGAATTGATGTTGGTTGTTGCTGAAAAACTTCTTCGAGCAAATAAACGCTAATATCGCTGGCTTGGCCCGAATTGAGCGCCCGCAAACCGTGCTCGGGGCTGGGGGCTTCGGATAAGGCTAGGGCGGCCAGTTGCAGGCCAGCAATCCAGCCAGCACTTTGATGCAGCACTTGACTTTCAATCTGCTGATTCAGCCGAACGTGCATCACATCGCGCAGAAACTCACCACCCTCATAATCGGTAAAACGTAAATCGGCTACGCCAACGGTGGTTAGCCAATTGCGTGCTCGCCAGCGAGCCAATGGTAAGGCTGGTTGTTGGCGACACGTCAACACGATATGCAATTGCGGCGGGCAATGCTCGATCAACATGGTAAGCGCCTCGTGAATAACTGGATGATCGATCATCTGATAATCATCGAGCACCAATACCCAATGCTCAGTTTGCTCATGGAGTTGGTTGATTAGAGTAGTGACCACATTGATTAACACTTGATGGCCGAGTAGCTCCAGCCATTGCCAATTGAACTGCGGCAGTTGGGCCTGAAAACCTTGTTGCAGATATTGGGCAAAGCGTAACGGATCGTTATCGTGGCTATTGAGGGTCAGCCAAACACAATGTTGCTGTTTGGTGATGTGCAACCAAGCGCTGACTAAGGTCGTTTTGCCAAAGCCAGCTGGAGCACTGATCAAGGTTAGGCGTTGGTTACGCCCAGCATCAAGCCGCTGATAGAGGCGCGAACGTTTGACCACCCGCTCGCGTGGCGGCGGCACAACTAATTTAGTTTGGATGAGTTGGAGCATAACACAATCCCTCAAGGCCTACTTGTCAGTCTACCACAGCCAACTACACCTTGTGGCTACACCTTTTGAATGAAGCTTGATCGCCGCACTGCGCTCTACAATAATATGAAATTGCTGTTAACAAGGAGTTGGAAGAATGCCACGCATCGAAGCCTTGCTTGCCGCTCGTCAATTTGTTGTTCCACAACGCGCTGGCGATTATCTTTATTTTATTAGCGATCTGAATGGCCGCCTAAGTTTATATCGGATGCTGCTGACTGGCAGTGTGCCTGAGCCGTTGCTACCGCCCGATATTGCCTTGCAAACGCCGCACCATATGGGCGGAAAATCGTTTGTAGTGCTGGCCGAATACAATCAAATTGTGGTTATGATCGATAAAGATGGCGATGAAAACTACCAACCGCTGCGCATTCCCCTGACTGGGGGCTTCCCTGAGCCAGTTTTTGGCGATCAATTTGCTGATGCCCAAACCAACCTCTCCAAGCTTGACCCAAGCACAGGGATTGGCTATTTGAATGTTGCTTCACGCGTGCGGCCCGAACTTAGTTGCTATCAAATTAATGTGTTGACTGGCACGAGCACTTTACTGCATACTGGCCCAGATGGCCCATTTTATGCGACCTCAGCTCCCGATCAACAAACAATTATCACGGTCGATGGCTATGGCATTGGTGATAGCGTGATTTATCGCCAGCAGCTTGGTAGCACCGAGCGCTCGGTAGTTTTCGGTACGCCGATGGATCAACGTACAACGCCAGTTGAGCCAAATGGTATGGGCTTTGGCGAATGGGTCAATGATCAGGTGGCCTTGGTGAGCACGAGCCTCTTTGATGATTGTTACAGTTTAGCCTTGTTGCGCCTTGATGGCGCGCAAAGCTTGGATTCCGTGACGATCGAGGGCTTGGTGCATAGCGGCCAAGGCGAATTTGATCGCTTGTTACATCTGACTGAGCAGCGCTTTTTGATTGGCTACAATATCGATGGCTGTTCGTGGTGCTACGAAGCAGAGTTTGATCTAGCTGGCAAACGTATGTTGGTTACCAAGGTTTTGGTTGGCCAAGCACCGCTCGACAATGGCGTTTTAGAGTCGATTGACTATGATCAAGCGAGTGATAGCTTTGCGCTTTCGTTCTCGACTGCGATTGCTCCAACCCAAATCTACACGATTAAGTCCAGCCAAGAGCTGCAACAGCACACCACCGAACGAGTTTTGGGCATCCCCGTTGAGCATTTAGCGGCTGGCGAAGATGCCTCATTCAACTCACATGATGGCCTGCGCATTTCGGCACGACTTTATCGCCCAGCTCCAGCTTTGGGCTATGAAGGCCCACGCCCCTTGGTGTATTACATCCATGGTGGCCCGCAAGGCCAAGAACGCCCCGATTTTGCCTGGTTCTCGATGCCCTTGATTCAATTTTTGACCTTGAAGGGCTTTGCAGTCTTTGTGCCTAATGTGCGTGGCAGCAGTGGCTATGGCTTTAAGTATATGAACCACGTTACCCACGATTGGGGTGGCCAAGATCGGCTTGATCATGTGCATGCCATGACTAAGGTTTTAGTCAATGACCCGTTGATCGATATCAAACGAACTGGGGTGATGGGGCGTTCGTATGGCGGGTTTATGACCCTGACCTTGCTGGGCCGTCACCCTGAGCTTTGGCGAGCAGGCATCGATATGTTTGGCCCCTACGATTTGCACACCTTTTCGGCGCGAGTGCCTGAAACTTGGAAGAGTTACATGGCAACCCAAGTTGGCGATCCTGTAACTGAGCATGATTTCCTAGTCGAGCGCTCGCCCAAAACCTATATGCACAACTTAGCTTGCCCATTATTGGTGACTCAAGGAGCCAACGATCCACGGGTGATTGAGCGTGAATCGAGCGAAGTGGTGCACGAATTGCAAGCCTTGGGCAAAAATGTTGATTATCTGTTGTTCAGTGATGAAGGCCACGATGTTTTGAAGTATGCCAACAAAGTGACATGCTATAACCGGATCACCGACTTTTTCAGCCAGCATCTCTAGAGAGTAGGGTTCAGGGGTTAGGCTTGCCAACAACTAACATTCCCTCCCCACCTAGCCCCGCCTTTCAAGGGTAGATTTTTAAAATAGTTGAGTGGGCTTTATCGTTGATTGGCATGCCCTCACCCCCTTGCCCCCTCTCCCGCAGGCGAGGAGAGGGGAACCAGCCCATCACTTGGAACTCCCCTCGCCTGCCGCAGTGGGAGAGGGGTAGGGGGTGAGGGAACGTTGTAAGAGGAACGTAGGATGAAAACCCTGTGTTCTCCTGAATGCATGCTTGAAATACTGCACCATTATTTAAAAAATATGGTACTATACACTCCGGTGAGCAGGGCCATTAGCTCAACGGTTAGAGCACGCGGCTCATACCCGCTTGGTTGGGGGTTCGAATCCCTCATGGCCCACCATCAATCCCCTTCTCACAAATCTCTCCATTAATCACCATAGATTTTTGCTTGCTGCGATTGCTATTTAACGCCGTGCGAAGCCAGTTGACTCACGAATCACTAAATCGGGAGTTAGCTGAGGCAATGGCCATGGCCGTTGATCGATTAAATTAAGCGTTGCTTTGGCTGCACTCATGCCCATTTCGAAGGTTGGTTGGCGAACAGTAGTTAATGGGGGCGTGGTATAGGCTGAGCTTGGCAAATCATCAAAGCCAATCAGCGAAACATCTTCGGGCACCCGAATTCCTCGCCGATAGAGCGCTAAGCGAGCACCATAGGCCATTTGATCATTGGCTGCAAAGAGGGCGGTAAACGGGTTTGCTCGCATTAATAAGGTTTCGACGGCTAGTAAGCCCGATTGTTCTTGAAACGTTCCCTCAACAATCAGGTCGGGATTAATTGGCAAGTTGGCATCGCGCAGGGCTTGTTCGTAGCCTGCCTGGCGATCAAGTGTATCTTGATGGCTGCGAATTCCAGTAATATGGGCAATCCGCTGATGGCCCATTTCAATTAAATATTGGGTTGCGCGATAAGCTCCTTGGAAATTATCAACCAAAACACAATATTCTTCCAAACTTGGCACACTTCGCCCAATAATGATCAAGGGAAATTCTTGGGCTGCGGCCAACATTTCGGCATCAGGCATTAAACCACCTAAAATAATTAATGCCTCAGGTTGGCGTGAGCGCAGAATGTTTAATGCGTTGTATTCCTCAGCTTGTTGCCAGTTGCCATCGGCAAAAATCGGGTGATAGCGACTGCCACGAAATCCATATTCGATGCCGCGCAGTAACTCGCCATAAAACGGGCTACCAATATCTTGGGTCAGCACGCCAATAATCGTCGATGTGCCACGAGCCAAGCCTTGGGCAATCAGATTTGGGCGATAATCCAACTGTTGAATCGCCGTTGTTACAGCTTGGCGTTTGGCTTCGGCTACAGGTGTGGTGCTGTTCAAGACCCGCGAGACAGTACTGGGTGATACGCCAGCTTTGCGTGCAATATCATGGATGGTGATCCGTTTACTTCCAGTCATAGTGCTTAACCAAACTAGCGCTTCCAAGCTATCAATCGTTTCATAATGAGCATCAACAATACCATATTCCCGTTTGAATGCAAAGCATGGGCTTCTGCCGCTTGTGACGCAAACGGATGGTTGGCTTTGGTTTAATCGTTGCTTGGCGCTTGGATCGCGATCGGCACACTGCTGCTCGTGCTCCAAAAATTACCCTATTACGACTATAATTTGAAAATTATTTTCATAAATGTGTGTATTTTGAAATAAATTTTCAGAATACTTTATAAAATGAATGGAATAATCAAATTTTTCGATCAAATCCTTGACTTTTTATTAAAATTATGCTAATTTTCTGAAAGCGATTTCAAAAACCTCACCTCTTTATCACCAACCATCGTGATCCGTGTTTAGCTGGCCCTTTTACCAACGACAAAACCAGATTCAGGATGTTCTGAATAAAAAGGAGACCAATGATGGACTCAGCAACGCTCTCTCGGCATCGTATAGTTCGAACGATCACGCTGCTTATCCTCACAAGTTTTATCCTCGGTCTTTTTGCATTTACGCTTCAATCAACGGCTGCTCAAACTACTCCAACGGCCTCGGATAAGGCCTATGGTTGGTTGCAAGCGCAGCAGTTGCCAAATGGATTGGTCGATAGCTTCGAGCACGGGGGGGCTGCCGATGATCTGTGTGTGGTCTATGACCAGGCGGTGGCAGCGATCGCCTTTGTGGTCAAGGCTGATTATGATCGTGCTCGGGCGGTGCTGACCGCTTTGCGTGGCTCGCAATGGGATGATGGCAGCTGGCACAACATTTATGCCTGTAGCAATCCCAACCAAGTGAT
>NZ_DOPT01000012.1:0-27047 GCF_003512625.1 Herpetosiphon sp.
CGGGACGGAAGGGTGGTGATCAAATCTACCCTTGAAAAGCAACACCTCCCGTATTTCCCTCCGACGAAGGGGCGAAAGGATTGCAAACTATCAACATGGACTAATCAATCTGGCTCAGTTGATTATCTTGCCATTTGATATGGCCGCGCAGCAGCAACGAGGCCGAGCGCAGCTTGTAGATCATATCGTTGATAAAGTTACGCATAATGCGATAGCCAATCGCGGTGTTGGTGTCGCAGAGCGTCGAAAGTTCTGGGCCGTTGATCACTAACAAGGTGGTTGGATTCATGCTGGCAACCGCTGTAGCCGAACGGCTGCCACCGCCCAGCATGGCAATTTCGCCAAAAGCTTGCCCTTCGTAAGCGGTGTTGATCGTTGATAAACGATGTTGGCCGTCGGAGCCACGGGTTTGGACTTGAATTTCCACCGCACCATCGTGAACCACATACAAATCGTCGCCGTCACTATCTTCGCGGAAGATGATTTGGCCTTTTTTGGCCTTGGCAACTTTGCACAATTGGGCAATTTGGCTTAACTCGAGATCGTTTAGCCCAGCAAAAATATCGACGCGACGTAATACTGCAATCACACTACTATTCATCATTCCTCCGGCCTGGTTGGGGCGAGAATAAAAAGGCATCGAGATCGAGGGTGGTTTGGGTTGTGTTGGTTTCATGTTTTTCAGGGATAAAGCGCGGAATGGCGATGCAAAAGCGTGCGCCGCCGCTCGGAGCGCTATCAACCCAAATTCGCCCATTGTGCAGTGTAATAATTTCGCGACATAAATACAAGCCTAAACCCAAACCTTCGGTGCTCGATCCGGTACGGCGAATCCCCGGCACTCTGTAGTAGCGTTCAAACAAACGTTCGCGTTGGCCTTGTGGAATGCCTGGCCCTTGATCATCAACTTGGACATAGCCAAATTGTTCATCGCTAAACACTTGCACCCAAATGTTGGTTTGTTGCGGGCTATAGCGAATTGCATTAGTCAGAAAATTGGTAGCAACTTGGCGCAATTTTAGCGAATCGCCATAGACGACGCTCTGGTTGAGTTGCTCAAAATGTAAGGTATGATTGTTGGCGGTTTGGCGAGCATGGGTCACAACTGAATCAAGCAAGATCCCCAAATCAACCGCATCAAGCTGAATCGTATAGCGCTCGGCATCAATTCGTGAAACATCAAGCAAATTATCGACCAACTGCACCATAATATTGACTTGCTGGCTCAAGGTGATAAAGCCGCGCAAATCACGGCCTTCGCTGGCTTGCTTCAACTCGCGGCGCAGCAACAAATCGCTGTAGCCTTTGATTGCCGCCAGTGGTGAGCGCAGTTCGTGAGCAGCAACCGCTAAAAACTCATCCTTGGCCTCTTCCAAACGGCGTTGCTCGGTAATATCGCGAAACACGATTACTGCACCATCAAACGATGTTTCAGTACTATCAATTAATACTGAACGGCGCAACGGTGCACCGCTGAAGCTCAGCACCACATCTTGGTCTTGGCTGCCTGGCACAATTAAACGATAATCGCGGAACACTTCACCAGCCAAAGCGCGGGCAAATGGCAGCATATCAGCTTCGACAAACGTGCCATCAAGGTAGCGTGCGCCCGATTCGCTGCTGGTGGCTAAGGTGGGCAGAATTGAAATTTCCACCAAGCCCGCTGCGGTTTCGTTGGCCAGAATTAATTCGCCAACGCCATTACAAATTGCCACGCCATCAGCGATCGATTCGATCACCGTGCCCAGCCGTTGGCGTTCGCGTTGGCTTTCTTCGTATAAACGGGTATTGGCAATCGCGATGCCAATTTGCGAACCCATCGAAACCAGCGAAGGCCAATCGATATTATTCGAGAGCGTTTGGTAATTGCCATATAACACCAAAACCCCGACGATTGTGCCCCCAGCCAGCAAAGGCATGGCAGCGCGACCCATAATATCCTCGCCAAGATCGCTGGTGCTGATCACGGGTCGCAAGGTTGGCTGGCCGTAGTAAACGACATCTTCCAACACGCTGTTGGCTTGGCTCGAACCAAGGAGCAAAGCCTCGCGTTGCGGGAGTTGATGTTGCGCGGCTAAAGTCATGCTACGGCCACCAGGCGAGGCCAAACAAATTGCCCCACCATTGGCGCTGACTACCTCAATCACCACCAACAGCGCCACATTTAAGAGGTCGGGCAAGTCGGAAGAGGTGCTAATCGCGGTAACGACGGCATCGAGGGCGGCCAAACGGCGGCGCTGGCTACGGGCATCGGCCTGTTGACGCACTAACTGCAACAACGAACCAAGCTGATCAAGGGTTGGTTGTAGCCAAGCAGCCGAGTTAGCATTGATGCTGGGCTTGCTACTGAAAAGCTCAATCACGCCGCTGGGTCGCCCATTGCCGCCCAGCGTGAAACCGGTTACTTGAAATGAAATTGGCAGGAGCGCTCGCCAGCGATTGAATAAGGCCTCGCGGCGGCGACCCAATGCGCCAAACATGCTGCGATATTCGTCGGCGTTGCGGGCGCTGATCGCATGGCCTTCACTGACCACACGCCCAGCCAACGCCTCGCCGCTGCGCACTTGCAAAGCACTTAAGGCCTCGCGATCATCTGCACTAAAATCTTCGTGGTTGGCATTATTGAAGTGGCTTAGTAGGTAACGATGTGAAGTAGGACTATAAAACCACACTGCAATGGCATCAACAGCTAAAACCTGGCGCAATTTGGCACTGGCAGCAGTGATCAATCGCGCTGGATCATCAACATTCATAATATCGTTCATGACCCGTGAGAGCGCTAGCAGTCGCGCCTGAATCCGTTTGCTGCGCATAGTTTGGAGCTGTTGATGGCCGCGTTGCCGTGATCGTTCAGTCATCGCCGCTGTTCCTCGTCCCACGCAATGTTCCACGCGACTGCTCGCCGTAAACCATCGGCTAAAGCAACTTGGGGCGTGTAACCCAAGAGTTGGCGTGCTCGCCCGATGTTGGCCACATAGTAGGTTACTTCACCAGCGAGTTTTGACGGTTGCACGTTAATCGTTGCTTCAATTTGCAGAGCCTCGGCGATCAATTCGGCCATACGAACCAAGGTATTGCCTTCACCATAGGCTAAATTAAAGGTCTGATTGGCAACTTGGCCACTGACAATTCGCTCGATTCCGCGCACAATCCCATCGACACAATCATCGACATAGGTGAAATCGAGGGTTTTTTCACGCCCAAAGACGGTCACAGGTTGGCCGTCGCGCATGCGGCGAATGAACAAGGGAATTACCCGCTCCATGCGTTCGATGTCGTTATCGTAGCGCCCATAGACATTCGAGAAACGAAAAACCAAATAGGGCAAGTTGTAACATCGGGCATAGGAATAGATAAATGCTTCGCCGCTGATTTTTGAGGCCGAATAGGGGCTTTCGGTATAGACGAAATCGGCTTGGGCTTCTTCGGTTAAGTAGCGATGAATATCACCATAGACTTCGCGTGATGAGCTAAAAATGATTGGAACTTGTTGATGGCGACAGTATTCCAATACGTTGTAGGTGGTCATCACATTTTCCAACGCTCGATGGGGGTAGGTTACTAGTTCGTGGACTTTGGCATTGGCCGCCAAATGCACCACAACATCAGGCTTAGGATAGGGCACGCCGCCGATTCCGCCTTGGAAATCGCGGTAGGGTGCGCCAAGATCCTGAATCACATACTCAAAGGCTTTTGTCCACGTGTTGACCCGTTGATCAACCCCAAACACTTCATGGCCATCTGCGAGAAGGCGTAGCGCCAAATTGGTGCCAATCTGCCCACTGGAACCTGTGATCAAAACCAACACGGGAGACTCCTTGATTAGTATGTTGTGGCTGCGATTATAGCATGCGGATTTGGCTATGTGGAATGTGCCAGCCCACTGCACGCCGTACATGGGCTGGCAGCAGCGTTTTAGGCTTGTTGGTCGAGATAGGCGGCGATTAATCCTTCAACTTCGCCAGCTTCGGCGTGGCGTTCGGTTTGCAGTTTGCTATAGAGCAGTTGCCCATTAACTTCAACTTCAAAACAACCACCTTTGGCCGGAATCAGGCTCAGTTGCTGAATCGCTTGCCGATGGATTTCCAACAGTTGGGCTGCCAAACTGACAGCACGCGGGGTGTAGTTTCAATACATGCAAAAGGTAATGGTGATTTGCATAGGTTGTCTCCTAAATCAATCAAAGCATACAATTATTATAAGCCTGATCCGTAGAGCAAAGAACATAGCGCCTAGAACAGACATATATTCGGTGATCGAGGATCAGCATTTAACGCAGCGGCGCAGAGGCTATGAGCGGTCAGGGGTTAAGCATCAGCCAATAAGCATTGAAGCGTAATCATAATAATCTGTGCTAATCTGTGGCTAAAACAGTTTTCGCATTCTTCGCTGTTTAATAGAAATTTTTGCTGCTCACACCACGTCTTGCTGCTGAAAAGAACATAGAACATAGAGCATAAAACATACAGGGATTTTAAACATCATTCGTGCAATTCGTGTAATTCGTGGCTAAAAAGCCATCTTTGTGCTCTTCGTACTCTGTGTGGATCAAAAGCGCTCTTTGATCGCTAGCGATTCTGGAGAGCTTACAGTACACTTTTGAGCAAGGGCTTAATTAACTTAATTAAAAGGATCAACACGATGTCAAGTGCAATTTTATGGATTTCAATCGCAGTCGTGATGGGCTTAATGCTGTGGAGTTGGAGTAAACGCTCCGAACGCCCCAGCAGCATGATCAACTTCAATCAACCACCAATCAAACCAACGCAAACACCAAGTTTCGATTCAGCCAAACTTGATCAAGCTCAAATTCAGCTGTTGCTAAGCCAAGGCAAAAAGCTTGAGGCCATCAAACACGTTCGGCTCCAAACGAGCCTTGGCCTAAAAGAAGCCAAAGATTATGTCGAAGCAATCGAGCGTGGCCAAAGCCCGCTTAGCCCAGTCGTGGTTGAGCCACCAGTGCTGCAACTTCCCGAAGATCTCTTGCGTGAAGCCCAAATTGTTGCCCAGCAAGGCAATAAAATTCAGGCGATCAAAATGGTGCGTGAAGCAACCAAACTGAGCTTGAAAGAAGCCAAGGATTTGGTCGAAAGTTGGTAGAACGAAACCACGCTGGGCCAGAATCCAGCGTGGTTTTGAGGCATGGTTGCGTCAAGGCGACGCGAGGAGATCCGACAAGCTAGGCTTGTCCGCTGATCAGGCGTTTTTAGCACGCACCGCTAAGGCATGCTCAATCGCCCAGATTGATTGTGGTCGCATGTACATGCTGGCACGGAAAGTTCGTTCGATGCCCCATGCTTCCGGTGTGCGAAACCACAATCCAAGTTCATTATAGGTGGCGTTATAGGCTCCCCAAGCGGTTTGCCAGCCTTCAAGATCAAGCCCTTCTTGCAGCATCATGGCCGCAATCGCATAGGTCGTGCCGCTCCAAACTTCGCTGGCTTGGTTGGAGCTGGTATCAACCGTGCCATCTGGATGCATGCCGTTGACTGCACCCAATGCGCCGTTGGCATATTGCATGACGTTGAAGCGATAGACCGTTTGCAAGGCCGAGCGAATCATCTCGCGTGGAGCAACCGCTGGCAAGCCAATTGCGCCTGCATACCATTGGCCCACCAATTGATCGGCCATAATCACTTCGCGCAAATCAGTATCAGCGGTGTGATAGCGGAAGTAAGTACCATTCCAAAGCTTAGTTTCAAAACTTTGGCGAGCCGCGGCCAGCCATTCACTCCAAGCATCGGCTTGGGCATGGTCGCCCATGCGTTGGGCTAGGCGAATCGCAGCTTCCAAGGCACAAATCAGCAAGCTTGCCGAATAGCTGGCCGCGCCGCTCATGGCCCAGGTATCGTAGGTTTGGTCGGCTCCACTATGGTCGAGCAAGCCATCGCCATCACTATCGAATTGATGCACATATTCTAAAGCAGTTGGAATTGTGTCCCAAGTTGCTTCCAGCATGGCCTGATCGTTCCACAAGCTCACATCACGATAGATTCGCAAAATATACTTGAGGTTGAGATCTTTCCAGTTATTGATATCTTGGAAGTCGTAGGCATTGGTTTTGATTAATGGTTGCTCTTTGGGCGCACCAAGATCATGCGGCAATGCGCCAGCGGCCTTGCGAATTGCTGGGACTTGAGTTGCCACAATTGTGACAACGGTATCATCAGCATCGTTAACCGTTTTGGAGAAGGCCAAAATCTCGCCGCGTTCAAGCTCTGGCCACAAGGCCAAGATGCTCCACGAGCTGTAGAACGACACATCGAGCGTGCCATAGAACGGGTAGTCGTAGCATTCGAGGTAGCTGAACAAGCCCACATCATCAGCCGCAGGCTCCGGCCCGCCAACCGCCCGATCAACCCACAACGTACCACCATCAACCAAATAATAGAGTTCGTTAAAAAGAGCAGATTTATACCAAAATGGCCGTTGATCATCAGCAAGAATGGGGTTTTGCCATGCTTCAATTGCTGTACGCCAAGCATCAGCATTGGTCAAACTAGCAACCGCCAAGGCTTGAGCTTGATCGCCGTTCGTGCCCCAAAAACGGGTATAGCGCTTGTACCAGCGGCTTTGATCAGCAAACTCGACAATTGGAAAATCCCAAGCGAGGCTGAAGGGAATCACGGCGCTAGCACCAGGCGCTAATTCGAGGGTGACGGCAATTGCCGTTGCGCTGCGTTGATCGGCAGCAACTTTTTGGCTGGTTGGATAGTCGGCTAATTGGCCGTCACTGGCAAAATCTTGCCAGAGCGCGGCAGCATCTTGCGCAACATCCCAGCATGTCCATTGACTGACGCTGGCCGATTCGGGGGCTTGCACCGCCAAAGCCCAAGTGCCATTATGGCTGCTCAAGGCTTGATCGCTGGTTTGGGTCAAGGTTACGCCGCTGGTGTTACCGTCGTTCCAAGCGCTGTGTTGGCGTTGCAAGCTTAAGCCAGCAGCTTCGACCGCACGGGTATGTTCCCATGTCAGCATCAATCCCAAACGCACGGTTTCGCTGCCACGATTGGTTACGCGCCAGGTAAACACGCCAACGGGAAAGCTGCTTTCCTTGAGATTACCCGCCAAAACAGGCGAAAATTGCTCTTGAACCAATTCCAGTGGCCAATCGGGGTGTTGATAATCGAACCAAGCGCGGGGGAAAAGTGCATGATAATTGCCAGCGCCAACTGGATAATTCCAGTTCCAGCTACTCAATTCATCGGTATCTGGTTGGGTCGTGCATAAAACTTGGGCGGCTTGTTGACTGGCGGTTTGCCAGAAAACACTCCATTGATTCGGCCAAACGCTGCGATGTACGTGCTTGCCAACCTCTAAATGCCAGCGTGACCAATCGCCGCGAAAGTTGCGGCCAATCGCCCCGCTACCCATGCCACCAATTGGCAAACCATGAAAGACTCCATCGTCAATAATCGGCCCATGATCGTGGGCGGCAATCGCCGCATTCGGATAATCGAGGCCAAGTGGGCGTTGCCACGCAGCGAGAGGAATTGAGGAATGGTGGCGTTGTTCGGTCATGATCCTGTGCTCCTATGTTTGGGTGCTGTGCCCAAACACTGATCGATACAGATACAAATCGGCGTGCAGACCTCAGCAACGCCAAAGTCTACACGCCTTTGTTCTGGTTGTTGAGAAAATAAATCTATTTGACTGCGCCAGCAGTGAGGCCAGCGATAAAACGCTTTTGCAATAGGAAGAACATCGCAGCAACTGGCAGAATAATCACCACCGAGGCTGCCGAAAGCAACTCGTAGCGATTTTGCGAGCCAGCCACCCCCGTAAATTGGCGAATCCCGACCGGAATCGTTTGAACATTCAAGACCCATGCGAACAACAATTCGTCCCATGCAGTCAAGAACACAAAGATCGCGGTTGAAATCACGCCTGGGCCTGCCAATGGCATAACGATATAGACAAAAGCTTGGAAGCGAGTTGCCCCATCGACCATGGCCTGTTCTTCCAAATCTATCGGAATCGTCGCAAAGAAACTGCGCTGAATCCAGAGCGAGATTGGCAAAAAGAACCCAACATACAGCACAATCGCGCCAAAATTGGTGCCAATCAAAGGAATTCCAAGGTTATTTTTCATCCAAAGGAAGGTCATATACAACGGAATCAGGAACAGCGTGCCAGGCACTAATTGGGTTCCCAAAATCGCCATACTCAACCCGCCAGCACCCGGGAAGCGGAATCGTGCCAAGGCATAGCCCGACATCGATGCCAAAATCGTGACAACCAAGGTGGTAATGCCACAAATAATTAAGCTATTGCTGAAATATGTACCAAACTTAACCCGTGTCCACATCTCGCTATAATTTTCAAATCGCCAGTCGCTTGGAAAGAAATTACTGCCAACTGCGAACTCTTCACGCGATTTGAATGAGCCAACCACCAAGAAGATAATTGGCAACAACATCAAGGCAATGATCACCAGCAATAGGATATCGCCACCACGATCAAGTAACCATGCTTTGTAATTGATCGTTGCGCGTGCAGGTCGGGCCGATTCGGCCTTTTTACTGAGCGAAACACCCATAAACGGCCTCCTTATTCAGCCCGCAAGCTATCGCGGAATGCACGATACCAAATGCCAACAAAGACCAACAGCATGCCCATCAGAATCACTGAGGCTGCCGAACCAAATCCATATAAGTGACGTTCCCATGTTTGGCGAGTAATTGCTGGTACGAGCAAGTCGGCGTATTCGCCTGCGAAACCGGTACCACCGCCGAACATTTGCACGGCAATATTATAGCCACCATAGAAACCGTTAATCAAGCCAAACAACACTTGGGTTCCGGCAATTGGCTTAATCAACGGCAAGGTAATATGGCGAAAGCGCTGCCAGCCGTTAGCTCCATCGAGCGAAGCTGCTTCATAGAGGTCGGTTGGAATCACCTGAATTGCCGCGAGGAACATAATTGTGGTGAAGGGTAAACCACGCCAAACCGTGGCAATCACCAAAGCATACAAGGAATTCGGGCCAATCAACCAAGTTACTGGGGTATCAACGATATTCAAGCCAAGCAAGATTTTATTGGCAAGGCCACCTTGTTCGAGCCAAATAAAGTTGAAGATTGTCCCAGTCACGAAGGTTGGCACAACCCACGGCAACAACACGAGGGTGCGGGCAATCCCACGCCAGCGGAATTCACGATTCAGCAGCATGGCCAGAATCAAGCCCAAGCCGAGTGTGCCAATATTGGTCCAAATGGTATAGACTAATGTATTTGAGGCAGCATTAATTAGGCCTGTTACCCGCGAGCTTGCGCCAGCTTCACCAATGCCAAAGATCGCGTTGAAGACTTCGATGTAGTATTTTAGCCCAACAAATGGTGCTTTGAGATAGAGGGTTAAGGTTGTAAGGCGAACATCGAGGAGTGAAAGATACAACCCTTGGACAATCGGAATCAAGTGCACAATCATCATCGCCACAAAGGTTGGAGCGATAAATTTATATGCTAGGCTGTTTTGCCGAATCCGTTGCCAGAGTGAGAGTTTATTTTTTTTTGGTGCCAGAGCCATAAACGTCGCTCCATTGCGTGGATGCAGTGGTGGGCGTGGCGCAGTGAGCAAACACCCTGCGCCACGTCACTCGTCCGATTAGTTACCCAACAATTCGTTGACAGTTTGAGCAGCTTGATCCAAGCGGGTCTTGACGACTTCAGCGCTAACTGGACCGCCAGCGGTTGCTACATCGTCCCAGAGTGAACCAAGTTGTTCGTTGAGAACGCTCTCGACTTGACCCCATTCAGCGATTGGAGCTGAGGTTTTGCCCTTAGCAGCAGCGGCGATGAAGACGCTGTACAAGGCATCGCTGGCGATGCTAGCATCGGCTTGAGCGGTCTTGGTTGCTGGCAACATCCCGATGGCTTGGCTATAGCGCAATTGTGATTCGTTAGCAGCCAAGAATTGCACGAACTTGACAGCGGCATCGGCGTTTTCGCAGCTCTTCAAGATGGCCAAGTTGCTACCACCAACGAAGGTGTATGAGCCACCAGGGCCAGCTGGGAATTCGGCGTAGGCCAAGTTATCGGCCACGGTGCGGTTAGCCCAGCCACCAGCGTCGGCAGCAGTGCGAGCGTTGCTGATCAACCATGGGCCAGTGATTGCGCTAAAGGTGCGGCCATCGCCAAAGCTGGCATCAACTTGGGCTGAGTTCAATTCCAAGGTATTGGTAACGGTCAATTTGCTGCTGTAGAGGTTAGCAAATTCTGAAACCCCAGCCACAGCTGCTTCTGAGTTGAAGGTTGCTTCGCTGAGATCGCTGCTCAACAAATCGCCACCGCTGTTCCAAATCCACATTGAGCTATTTTGCCAAACGTTCCAGTCGTTGCGGCCTGGGAAAGCGATCCCAGCAACGTCAGGATTTTGTTCTTGGATGGTAGCCAAGGTCGTTTTGAAGCTGGCCCAATCCTTGAAGGCTTCTTCTGGCTTCAAGCCAGCTTTTTCCAACAAGTCTTTGCGATAGGCCAAGGCGCGAACATCAGCAAACCATGGAATCGAGAATGTACCTTCCATACCTTGCAATTGTGAGGTTGCCCATGAAGCGGCGACGAAGCTATCGCTGCCACCCATAGCGGTGATTTCTTCTTCGGTGAATGGGCGTAAGCCACCCATTGCCGCAAAGGTTGGGTTCCAGGTCGTACCCAATTGGGTAATACATGGGCCTTCACCACCTTGAACCGAGGTTTGGATGCGTTGGAAAGCTGCACCCCAGTCGAGCATTTCTGGCTCAACGTTAATGCCGGGGTTAGCTTTTTCGAAGGCATCGATTTCAGCTTGGATGGCATCGGCTGGAGCAGCACCGTTAGGCATGTGCCACAGCTTCAAGGTAACAACATCGCCACCAGCTGGCTCAGCGGTTGCTGGTTCAGCGGTTGCGGCAACTTCGGTTGGAGCATCAGCAGCAGTTGGTTCAACTTGAGCCGCAGTCGTAGCGGTAGCAGCTGGAGCAGTGGTTGCAGTGGGAGCGGTCTCAGCTCCACCACAAGCAACCAAGATCATTGAAATCAGAGTTAAGAGGCTTAGCCAAGTAATAAACGGACGGCGTGAGCGTTGCATACGAATCCTCCTTGATTCCGGCGTTGAGTGGGTTGAACATCAGTGTCCATTCGAACTCATTTGGGATCGCTCCCAAAAACTCCCGTGTTCGACAGACCATGCGATCTAGTGAATCCGTGGGTGCTGTTTAGGCGACCCGTGGCCCGCACGATTGGCGTAAGACTAACGAAGGTGAGAGACGGAAGTGTTGCTGGAGCGGTGGTCGCCCTTCGAGATGGTCAAGCAACATCGTGGCGGCGGTACTACCAAGCTTCTGAATTGGTTGGTGAATCGTCGTCAGGGCGGGGGTTGTATAGGCCGCGCCTGGCACATCATCAAAGCCGATCAGCGAAATATCGTGGGGAGCATGTAACCCGGCCTCGTAAATAGCCCGTAAGGCTCCTAATGCCATGGTGTCGCTGGCCACAAAGACAGCGCTTGGTCGCTGTTCAAGGCTGAGCAATTGGCGCATTGCAGCATAGCCACCCTCTTGGGTAAATTCGCCCTCGATCATCAACGAATGCTCGATGGCAACGCCTGCTTGCAATAACGCTTGCTTATAGCCGTCACGGCGATCAATGGCGGTTTTCATCTGCAGTAGGCCTGTAATCGCCCCAATCCGTCGATGGCCAAGTTGCAATAAATGGCTGACTGCTAGCACTGCCCCGGCCCGATTTGCCACGTCAACGGTATACATTGGCTGCATATACGGGTGTTCGCCGATTAAGACCAACGGCATTTGGTCGTTAATCAGCAAGGGTAACACTGGGTCATCAATATCGCTCGAAAGCATCAACAGACCGTCGGTCATCCGACTGCGTAATACCCGCTGATAGAAATCCCGTTCTTGGGTGCCAGTCACCATCGAAAGCATCACCGAATAATCCCGCTCAGAACAGGTTTCGGTAATTCCTTGGATGATTAATGGGAAGAATGGGTCAGTGAAGATAATTGCCGAGCTGCGTGGGATCAACAGGGTCACCACATTGGTTCGGCGGCTTGCCAGACTACGAGCGGCTGCCTGCGGAACATAGTCTTGTTCGCGAATAACTTCCAACACCCGTTGTCGCACTTCGGGCCGCACGCTGGGATGATTGTTGATTACCCGCGAAACGGTCGAGCGTGAAACATTGGCAAGTTGGGCTATTTGGCGAATCGTGAGTTGTTCCACGGCGAAACCCCACAAACTGATTTAAATTACTTTGGAACCGGTCTCAGAAGTCTTAGGGAGAGAATAAAAGATCTTATGTATTTTGTCAAGCAGGTGTTTTCTGAAAACACGCTCTAGCTCTCTTAATAGGTATGTAGTAGCTTTTTAGCGCTTCAGAAGAGCCTAAATCCAAATCTAAAAACTTTTTAAAATTTACGCTTGACAAGTCGCAATGAATCATTTAGGATATTTTTACTTTCATAACAAACTGTGCTTGGGAGCGATCTCATTCCACTACTGCATCACTCTCCTCTCTCCTAGCCTCGCAGCAAGCGCTTGATTTCATGGCATTGGGAGCGGTCTCAATGTTAAATCAAGCCAACCTGACCGCAACCACAGTGACCATGGCCGTCCTGATGTGCCAAGCAGCACACCAGCCAATGCAAACAAAATGCCTTCAATGCAGGAAGGAGTATCCAATGATGAGTACACCGCTCGAACGTTCGAGCCGACGCTGGCGGATTATCGCCGGATTCGTTGCTTGTTTGCTGATTGCAGGGTTAATTATTAGCCCAACCACCCCCACCAAAGCCGCCGAGCCACTCTATCGCTATGGCGAGGCGCTGCAAAAGTCCTTTTTCTTCTACGAAGCTCAACAAGCTGGGCCAAAACCAAGCTGGAATCGCGTTTCATGGCGCGGCGATTCGGTGCTTACCGATGGCGCTGATGTTGGTCTCAATCTCAGCGGCGGCTGGTTCGACGCAGGCGATCACGTCAAATTTGGCTTTCCAATGGCGGCTTCGGCCACAATGCTGGCGTGGGGCGCGGTCGAATATCGCGATGCCTATGCCCAAAGCGGCCAACTCGACGAATTGCTGAACAATTTGCGCTTCGTCAACAACTACTTCATCAATGCCCATCCCTCGCCAAATGTGCTTTATGGACAAGTTGGCAATGGCGGCAAAGACCACGCCTTCTGGGGACCAGCTGAAATTATTCACCTCGACGACCAAGCAGGCCCACGACCATCGTACAAAATTGATGCAACTTGTGGTGGCTCAGATTTGGCAGGCGAAACCGCCGCTGCCATGGCTGCCTCGTCGATGGTCTTTCGCCCAACCGACCCTGCTTATGCTGATACGCTCCTAAGCCATGCTCGCCAACTCTACACGTTTGCCGACACGGTGCGCGGCAAATATAGCGACTGTATCACCGACGCTACCTCGTTCTACAACTCGTGGAGCGGTTACAACGATGAGTTGGTTTGGGGCGCAATTTGGCTCTATCGCGCTACGGGCGAAGCCAGCTACCTGAGCAAGGCCGAGCAATATTATGCCAATCTCAGCACCGAACCCCAAAGCACAATCAAATCGTATCGTTGGAGCATCGCATGGGATGATAAATCCTATGGCTGTTATTTGTTGCTAGCCAAATTGACCGGCAAACAACAATACAAAGACGATACCGAACGCTGGTTGGATTATTGGACAGTCGGCTATAACGGCCAACGTGTTACCTATTCGCCAGGTGGCCTAGCACAGTTGGATACCTGGGGAGCCTTGCGCTACTCGGCCAACACCTCATTTGCCGCCTTTGTCTACAGCGATTACATCACCGATGCTACCAAAAAAGCTCGCTACCACGACTTTGCGGTCAGCCAAATCAACTATATGCTGGGCAGCAATCCTCGCAACAGCAGCTATGTGGTTGGCTTCGGCAATAATTCACCAGTCAATGTCCACCATCGCACCGCCCACGGCTCATGGACAGATTCATTGAGCAATCCAGTCAATCAACGCCACATTTTATATGGGGCTTTGGTTGGCGGCCCAGCCAAAGGTTCGGGCGATGCTTACACCGATAGCCGCAACGATTATGTGGCCAACGAAGTGGCGACCGACTACAACGCAGGTTTTACTAGCGCCTTGGCACGGATGTATAGTGAATTTGGCGGCGCACCACTCGCCAGCTTCCCACCAATCGAAACGCCTGAAGATGAATTTTTCGTGGAAGCCAAAGTTAATGCTTCAGGCCCACGCTTCATCGAAATTAGCGGCGTATTGCACAACCAAAGTGCTTGGCCGGCCCGCAACAGCACCAAACTCAGCTATCGCTACTTTGTCGATTTGAGCGAAGTGTTTGCCGCTGGCTATGGCTTGAGCGACGTTACGGTTAGCACAGCCTATACCCAAGGCTCAGGCGTTTCTAGCTTGAAGCAATGGGCTGGCACAATTTACTATGTCGAAATTGGCTTCAACGGAGTCAATGTCTACCCAGGTGGTCAATCTGAATCACGCAAAGAAGTGCAATTCCGACTTTCGTTGCCAACCAACACCAATGCCCAACAATGGGACAATACCAATGACTGGTCGTTCAACGGCGTTGGCACCAGCACCGATCGGGTCAAAACCCGCCGGATTCCGGTGTATGACAATGGCGTGAAGGTCTTTGGCGATGAGCCTGGTGGCAGCAACGTAACCCCAACCGCAACCAGCTTGCCAACCAACACGGCTACGCCAACCGTGCGCCCAACCAACACCGCAACCCCAACCACGGGGCCAAGCGCAACCCCAACTATTCGCCCAACCAACACGGCAACCCCAACTGTTGGCCCAAGCGCAACCCCAACCATCCGCCCGACCAATACACCCACGGCCTTGCCAACAAACACACCGTTGCCAACGAACACGCCAGTGGCTGGGGCATGCCAAGTCAAATATCGCGTTCCCAACGATTGGGGCAGCGGCTTCCTCGGCGATGTCACAATCACCAACGGCGGCGCAGCGATCAATAGTTGGAACTTGACTTGGAGCTTCGCAGGCAGCCAACAAATCACCAACCTCTGGAGTGGGGTGGTGAGCCAAACCGGCCAAAACGTGAGCGTCAGCAACGCTGGCTGGAATGGGAGCCTTGCCAATGGTGGCTCCGTCAACTTCGGCTTCCAAGCAACCAACAACGGAACCAATAGCATTCCTGCAAGCTTCAGCCTGAATGGGGCAGCTTGTACGATTGTGCCATAACCAACGAATTAGCCAAGCCTCGGCAATGGTTCGATTGAACAATCCGCGCTGTTTGATCCAACCATTGCCCTGAATTCGCTAAACCAGTTGTATGGAAATAGATAGCTCTGCCGTCGATTGGGCAGAGGTTCGCTTCGTATTGTCTCTGAACTTTTCATTTACCCAAGGAGTATGTATGTCTCGGCACTATTACGCCCGAGGGGCGATGCTGTTAGCGCTGCTAACGATGATTGGTGGCCTGTTGACCACCCAGAATGCCAAGCCAACCGCCGCCGCTGCCAGTTGTGTGGTCACCTATCGCATTCCCAACGATTGGGGCAGTGGCTTCCTCGGCGATGTTAATATTCAAAATAATGGTGCAGCCATCAGTAGCTGGACGGTTGGCTGGAGTTTCGCTGGCAATCAGCAAATTACCAACCTCTGGAGTGGGATTGTAACCCAAACTGGCAACCAAGTAAGCGTGCGTAACGCAGGCTGGAACGGCACGATCAGCAGTGGTGGTGCAGTCAACTTTGGCTTCCAAGGAACCTACAGCGGTGCTAATGCAATCCCAACGGTGTTTACATTAAATGGTGTGGTTTGTGGTGAAACGAATCCGAACCCAACCGCAACCACTCCACCAACCGCAACCACCCGCCCAACCAACACGGTAGTTGTACCAACCAATACACCACGGGCAACTAACACAACCGTACCACCAACTAATACGGCTGTGCCACCAACTAGCACAACTCGCCCAACTAATACGGCTGTGCCGCCAACCGCGACCAACGGCCCAACCAGCACGCCACGGCCCACCAATACCCCAACGGTTGTGCCACCAACCAGCACCCCAACCCAACCAGGCGATGATACCTACGATCAACGCTTCTTGGAAATGTATGCTGAGTTGAAGAACCCAGCTAATGGCTATTTCAGCCCTGAAGGTGTGCCCTACCACTCAATCGAAACCTTGATTGTCGAAGCTCCGGATTATGGCCACGAAACCACTTCCGAAGCCTATAGCTATTGGTTGTGGCTCGAAGCGATGTACGGTGAGGCAACTGGCAATTGGCAACCATTGGCCGATGCTTGGCGCAACATGGAAATGTACATCATTCCAACCAGCCAAGATCAACCAAGCAGTGGTTCGTATAATGCCAATAGCCCAGCCACCTATGCTGGCGAATGGGAATTACCCAGCCAATATCCATCACAATTGCAAACCAACGTTTCAGTTGGCCAAGACCCAATCGCCGCTGAATTGCGCTCGGCTTATGGCACCAGCGATGTCTATGGCATGCACTGGTTGCTCGACGTTGATAACTGGTATGGCTATGGCCGCCGTGGCGATGGCACCAGCAAACCATCATATATCAACACCTTCCAACGTGGCGCTCAAGAATCAGTTTGGGAAACCGTGCCCCATCCATCGTGGGAAAGTTTCAACGATGGCGGCCCCTTCGGCTTCTTGAACTTGTTCACTGGCGATGCGAGCTATGCCCGCCAATGGCGCTACACCAACGCCCCCGATGCTGATGCCCGTGCTGTCCAAGCGATTTACTGGGCCAAAGTATGGGCCGACGAACAAGGTGGCTCACCAATCGTCAATGGTTTGGTAACCAAGGCCGCCAAGATGGGCGACTACTTGCGCTACGCCTTCTTCGATAAGTACTTCAAGCAAATTGGCTGTACTTCAACTTCATGTCCAGCTGGTTCAGGCTACAGCAGCGCTCACTACCTATTGTCGTGGTACTACGCTTGGGGTGGTTCGATTGGCAATGGTGGTGGCTGGGCATGGCGCATCGGCAGCAGCCACAATCACTTTGGCTACCAAAACCCAATGGCAGCCTGGATTTTGGGCAGCCAACCAGCCTTCAAGCCAGCTTCAACCAACGGCGCTCGCGACTGGAACACCAGCTTGACCCGCCAAATCGAGTTCTATACTTGGTTGCAATCAAGCGAAGGTGCCATCGCTGGTGGTGCTACCAATAGCTGGAATGGCCGCTACGAAGCAGCCCCAGCCGGAACCAGCACCTTCTACAATATGGCCTACGACGAAAAACCAGTCTATCACGATCCCGCTAGCAACACCTGGTTTGGTTTCCAAGCTTGGTCGATGGAACGGGTCGCTGAATATTACTACGCTTCAGGCGATGTCAAAGCCAAGAACGTGCTCGATAAGTGGGTAACCTGGGCTTTGGCCAACACCACCTTGACCAGCAATGGCAGCTATGAAATTCCATCAACCTTGGCTTGGAGCGGCCAACCAGCTACCTGGAACGCCAGCAATCCAGCCGCTAACACCAACTTGCACGTCACGGTCGTCGATAAGACCCAAGACGTTGGTGTTGCCGCCGCCTATGCCAAAACCTTGATGTACTACAGCGCTGCAACCAAGCGCTATGGCACTCAACATGTCGCTTCACAAACCATGGCCAAAGAATTGATCGACCGTATGTGGTCAGAATACCGCGATGATAAGGGTGTTGCGAACCCCGAAACCCGCCGCGATTACAACCGCTTCGATGATCCAGTGTCAGTGCCAAACGGCTGGACTGGCACCATGGCCAATGGTGATCCAATCAACAATTCATCAACCTTCTTGAGCATTCGCACCAAGTACGAAGATGATCCAGCCTTCCCAGCCGTGCAAGCCTACCTAAACGGTGGCCCTGCTCCAACCTTCACCTACCACCGCTTCTGGGCCCAGGCCGATATCGCAATGGCTTACGCCGAATACGATCGCTTGTTCCAGTAAGCTCCCACGATGCTCGCTTGCGCCGGCTGGCGAGCATCGCTTAATAAATATTAACTTGGGACTTTTAGGCTATCCATTAAATATATTAATAAATAGTAGACTGAGGGCGGCAGTAATTGATTGCCTGCCCTCTTTTTTCTCAATTGTTCTTTTGGAGGTTGTTTGATGTTAAAGCATCGCAAAATGTTGCTGATGGTGGCGTTGCTCACGCTACTGACCGTGCCATGGTGGCAATCCAAAGCCGCCCAAGGCAATAGTGTTAGCCCATTATTATTCCCATACAATCAAGCTTCGGGCATTAACTACAATGTGACCGATCTCACGCAGGCTTGGAACGAGTGGAAAAGCAACATGATCACCGCCAACAACGCTGGTGGCGGTAATCGGCTACGGGTGATGGGTGGGGTCGATAGCTCATCGACGGTTTCCGAAGGCCAAGGCTATGGCATTTTGTTTGCCTCGCTATTCGACGACCAAACCACCCTCGATGGGTTGTGGTTGTTCACCCGCGATCACCTTGACCCCAACGGCTTGATGCACTGGCACATTGGCAATCCTGGCCAATTGCGCGGCAGCTACGCCGCTACCGATGGCGATGAAGATATTGCTCTCGGCCTCGTCAATGCCTGTGTCAAAGTACGCAAGGGCGTTTGGCCAAATAGCAGCAATGGCTTAGATTATTGTAGCCTTGCCACCACCATGATCAACAATATTTACACCTATGAAGTTGATCACCCAGGCTCATCGCCAGTCGCTGGCTTGCCCAGCAACCCAGGCAACGAATTATTGCCCGGCGATGGTTGGAATTTGGCCCGCGATTATCCCGAAGGCATCGTCAATCTCTCGTATTTCTCGCCTGGCTATTTCACGGTATTTGGTAAATTCACGGGCAAGACCAGCGAATGGGAAGCCGTCAACACCCGCAATTATGAAATTACCAACCTCGCTCAATCGCGGCCAGGCAACTGCTCGAAGCTTGTGCCCAACTGGAACCAATATGATGGTGATGCCCAATTAGTTTCGTGGCAGCCCGAAGAATATGCTTGGTGGAGCTATGACGCTGCTCGCTTTGCATGGCGCGTTGCCGTCGATAAAGCTTGGTACAACACCGCCAGCTCACGCGAAACCATGAACGAAGTTGGGGGGTTCTTCAGTAGCGTGGGCATCGAAAATGTGCAGGCTCGCTATCGGATGAACGGCACATCAGTTGATAATTATCGTGGTGTGTTCTTCGTCGCCAATGCTGCTGCCGCAATTTGGGCCGCTCCTGCACCGCAAGCTATCAATTGTGGCGCGGCAACGGGCACGCTCAAAACCAGCCCGCAACAAGCCTACAATATGGTGTTGACCACCAAAGATTCGCCAAATTCATATTATGTCAATGCTTGGCGTTTGATGAGCATGTTGTTGTTGACTGGCAATTTCCCCAATATTTATGAATTGGCCAACGGTGTTACGCCAACCAACACGCCTGTGCCAACCAGTGTGCCACCAACTAACACGGCGGTTCCAACCAACGTGCCACCAACCAACACAACCGTGCCGCCAACCAGCACACCACGGCCAACCAACACCCCTGTCACAATCACACCGATTTTGACCCCAATTCCAACCCTGACCCCGATTCCAACCACGGTTCCGACCAGCGTGCCACCAACCAATACGCCAATTGCTGGGGCATGCCAAATTACCTACAGCATCAGCAACGATTGGGGTAGTGGTTTTACCGCCGATGTAAGCATTCGCAACAACGGCACAGCAATCAACAATTGGAATGTGCGCTGGAATTTCGCAGGCAATCAACAAATTAACAATCTCTGGAATGGAACTGTGAGCCAAACTGGCCAAGCAGTCAGCGTCAATAACGTAGGCTGGAATGGCTATATTGGTAGTGGCGGCACTGCCAGCTTTGGCTTCCAAGCCAGCTACAATGGCAGCAACCCCAAACCAACCAGTTTTAGCCTGAATGGCACAGCTTGTAGCGTTGCGCCATAGAATTGTTGGTATACTAGCCGTCGGTTTATTGCAAGGATGCAGTTTTGCCTGCATCCTTGTTTTTGTGTGTAGGAGCAACCTCGATGAAGCAAGCATTGCACTCGCGTTGGCTTATTTTGGTTATGTTGGTTGGTCTCGGCCTTAGCTTGCCCCGTCAGCAATCGGCCAGCGCCAATCCGCAAGCATTTAGCTTTCCCTATAATCAAGCTTCGGGCATTAACTACAATGTGACCGATCTCACTCAAGCTTGGAATGAATGGAAAAGTGCTCAAATTACCAGCAACAACGCTGGTGGTGGCGGACGTTTGCGGGTACTCGGCGGAGTTAGCAATAGCACCACGGTCTCTGAGGGCCAAGGCTATGGCTTGCTTTTCGCCTCATTATTCGATGATCAAGCAACCTTCGACGGTTTGTGGCTTTTCACTCGTGATTATTTTACCAGCCGCGGCCTGATGCATTGGCACATCGGCAATCCAGGCCAAATTAATGGCAGCGGCGCAGCAACCGATGGCGATGAAGATATTGCCATGGGACTGGTCAATGCCTGTATCAAAGTGCAACAAGGAGTTTGGCCCGCTAGCAGCAATGGCCTGAATTATTGCACGCTTGCCAGCACCATGATCAACAATATTTATACCTATGAAGTTGATCATGCTGGCAGCAACCCACCCGCCGGCTTGCCCAATAACCAAGGCAACGAACTACTGCCAGGTGATTCATGGTCAACCGCGACCGAATATACTCAAGGTATTGTTAATCTTTCTTATTTTTCACCTGGCTATAGCACGGTCTTTGGCAAATTCACCAACAAAAATACTGAATGGGCCGCCGTCAACACCCGTAACTACGCTATCACCAATTTGGTGCAAGCCAAAGCAGGCAATTGCTCGAAACTTGTGCCCAATTGGAATCAATATGACGGCGATGTGCAATATGTATCGTGGCAACCAGAAGAATCGGCGTGGTGGAGCTACGATGCAGCGCGGTTTGCATGGCGCATCGCGATCGACAAAGCGTGGTACAACACCAGCAACTCACGCGAAACCATGAACGAAATTGGTGGTTTTTTCAGCAGCGTGGGCATTGACAACATTCAAGCTCGCTATCGGCTTGACGGCACATCAGTTGATAATTATCGTGGCGTATTCTTCGTCGCCAACGCAGCGGCGGCAATTTGGGCGGCTCCAGCTCCGCAAGCAGTCAATTGTGGTGCGGCAACTGCCAGCCTCAAAACCACACCGCAACAAGCATACAATGCGGTGCTCGCCACCAAAGATACGCCCAACAGCTATTATCCCAATGCTTGGCGCTTGCTGAGCATGTTATTACTCACGGGCAATTTTCCCAATTTATATGAAATGGCCCAAAGTGGCACTGGCGGCACGGCAACCCCAACTATCACACCGACGATTACGCGCACCCCAACTGCGACAGCAACGCGGACTGCAACCGCAACTCCAAGCAACACCCCAACCCGTACCTCGACTGGCACACCAGCTACCATCACGATAACGCCTAGTCGCACCCCAACCGCGACAATAACCCCCAGCCGTACACCAACGGTTGTACCAAACCTCAATTTCCGAATGTATCTGCCATTTGCCAAATCGAATAGTTAAATACAAAACGGCGGCAGTTAGGTGGAACTGCCGCCGCGCTTCGAACTACGAATTAGGCAAGTTTGGGTTTGCGGGCTACAAATACAATACTTGTAATAAATAGCGCTAAACTAACCCCTAAGAGCAACCAAAACCCTAAACCTTGCACAACATCACGTTCTCCCGACAAACCAGCCGTCAATAAACCATGAAATGCCGCAATCAGAAAACTAACGATAATACTGAATACTCCAAAAACTTTCTTGCCAGTAAGACTCAATAAGGCAAATAAACCACCAACTGCCACCGCTGCCGCAATAATCATATAGAGTGTTTTGCTATCTTCTGGAACAAGCCCTTTAAGATCGCTACCAAAGGTCTGGAAAACGCTGATTGAAAAATCGGTTGTGGTACTTTTCAGATAAGGTAAGAATAAACCAACCAGCATCAAAACACCCAAAACTGCCATCACAATCGTTGAAATCCGTCGATTCGCCATGATTACGTTCCTCCATACATATTTATCTGTTGATGTAGGCACTATAATTGGCGAATGTGTCAATTTCTGTCACCGATTGAGCAATGGGAGTGTGAATTAGGTCACAGTAGATTTAGCGGCGTTTCAAACGGCCCAAAATCCGTCGTTGCCAAACTGCGGCTTCCGACGCACCCAAAACACTTGAACACCCAAAATAAACGGCAATTGCCAGTAAGCCATTGAAAACCAACGAGCCAAGCAAACGCCATAAACTCTGAGCTTGCGGCGCAATTTGCAGCCATGTCGCCAAATCGAATAATTGCAATTGCCAGCCTAAGCCCAAGCCTGCCAACGTAGCCAGTGCTAAACCCAACCAAATCGGCGCTTGACCAGCCTGCGGCCAGCGCTGCCGCCCCCAACGCCGCCAAGCATAATTCAGCATCAGCAGGCCAACAAGCAGCAAGGCCAAGACTGGCGCTTGCAACACCAACACCATTGCCAACGAACTCACCAGCGTAATCAGCAAGGAGCGGCGGAGTTGACCAGTCGCATCAAGATTGCCATTGCGTCGCCGCCACATCACCAGCAACAGCAGTAATTCGAGGTTGTTGGTGATGCTAAATGCACCTGCCAAACCAATATGGCTGGTGCTAAATTGGGTCAATAGCCAACACAGACCAATATTCAACGCTACGGTCACCACCCCAATCACCACTGGGATCGTGGTTTCTTGACGGGCATAAAAGCCACGAATCAGAATTTCGGCAGCGCCAAAGGCTGGCAAGGCGGTGGCATACATCATCAAGGCCTGCACCACCCACAAGGTCGATTGGCTATCGAAGTTGCCGCGTTGAAATAGCACCTGCACAATCGGCGTGGCCAGCATGATCAAGCCAGCAGCAGCAGGAATAATTGCCCATAAGACTGTGCCCAAAGTGTTGCGGGTGGTTTGATTAAAGCCCTCGTGATCGCCAGCAGCATCTAAACGGCTAAGTTGCGGAAACATCACGGTGGCCAAGCTGAGGGCAAAAATTCCATGCGGCAGCAACATTAACGTCAGGGCATTGCTCAACGCTGTGGCGCGGCCATCACCAAATAATTTGGCAAAACTAAAAATCGCAATTGTGTTGATTTGCATCGCTGCTTGTCCAAACACTCGTGGCCCCATCAGCAGGCCAATCCGGCGCAAGGCGGCATCGCGCCAGTTGAACAGCACACGATAGCGAAAACCTGAGCGATAGAGCACTGGCAATTGACAAACTAAATAAAGCAACGCCCCCAACACCACGCCCCAGGCGGCTCCTTCGATTGAAACTGGTTGACCATTATGCTCAACCACACTGATCGAGTGCTGCACCCAACCAAAGCGCACCAGCAACGGCCCGATCAGCACAATTCCGGCAATAATCGCCACGTTATAAATCACCGGAACCAAGGCTGGCAGGGTGAAATGGTCAAGCGCATTCAGCGTCGCCATTGCCAAACCACCCAAACCAAGCAACAACGGCGAGAGCATAAACAAGCGCACCAAGTAAATCGCCAAGCCCAGTTGTTCAGGCGTATAGGTTGGGTTGAGCCAACGCAGCAGCGGGTCGGCCAGCAACAAAATTGCCAACGATACCACACTCAGCACAGTCAATGCGGCGTTGATCACCAAATTTGCCACTTGCCAAGCGCGTTCATGGGTTTCCTTCGTATAGGCTTCGATAAAAATTGGAATAAAGGCCGTGCCCAAGGCTCCACCAATAATCACCAAGTACAACAAATCGGGAATTTGAAAGGCTGTGGTATAGATATCGCTAACGATATTTGTGCCAAAATAGCTTGATAAGACCGTTTGACGCACAATGCCAATCACACGGCTCAATAAATAGCCCAACATCACAATTGCGCTATTCAACAGGGCACTCATCGAGCGTTTACGTAACGGGCTTGGGGCTGGCGCGGGAGTCGTCGATAAGGACTCGTTGCTCATTTTGATTCTTTCTGGTATAATCCATCGTCGCGAAACCAAATTAGCCGCAGGCTGCGTGGCCTCGGCGTTTTCTTATGATACCAAACCTTCGAGGAGGTCACGTTGGCTAATACAGCTTCCGCCCGCAAACGTATTCGGACAAATGCTCGCCGCCATAACCGCAACGTCATGGTGCGCTCAGCACTCAAAACCTTGGTCAAAAAATCAGCCCAAAGCGTCAATGCCAAAAACGAAGCTAGCAAAGAATCATTGGCAGCAGCGTTGAAGGCGCTTGATCAAGCAGCCGCTAAAGGCATCATTCACAAAAACCAAGCTGCCCGCCGTAAATCACGGTTGGTTCGCCGATTTAACATTGCTAACGGCATCGGCACGCGCACCACTGTGCAATAAGCTGCGCCATTTTTAGCAATTCTCTGCAACGAAAGCCCTATTTTGGGCTTTTTTGCGTTAATCTGGGAATCAGTTGTTGGGGGTTGGGGGCTAGTTTTAACCACAAAGGACACGAAGGACACGAAGGCAGGCTTCTGCTTGGTATTCCTTCGTGTCCTTCGTGGATCACTATTTCATCCCTCATCCTTCATAATTCATCCTTATCAACCCTACTCATCATCGTCGTGTTGCTGTTTGGAGTTGGCAATGATCGTTTGGGCAACGCTATGTGGCACATCATCATAGTGATCAAGCCGCATCACAAAATCGCCACGGCCTTGGGTAATTGAGCGCAAATCGGTAGCATAACGCTGGCATTCAGCTAATGGCACGTGGGCTGTGATCAAGGTGCGACTATGGCCGATTTGCTCCATACCTTGCACTCGCCCACGTTTGTTGCCATTCAAATCGCTTAGAATATCGCCAACATATTCATCGGGCACATTGATTTTCAAGGCATAAATTGGCTCGATAATAACTGGGTTGGCTTTACGCGCGGCCTCGCGGAAGGCAAATTTACCAGCGGTTTTGAAGGCAATTTCTTTGCTATCGACGGGATGTTCCTTGCCATCGTAAATCGCTGCTTTCACGTCGATCACTGGATGGCCAGAAAGCACGCCCAAGGCCATCGATTCACGGATACCCTTTTCAATCGCTGGCCAGAACGACCGTGAAACCACGCCCCCCACAATCTCGCTGACAAATTCCAATGGATCAGCACGATTCGGGTCAGTTGGCAATGGTTCGAGCCGCAGCGAAATTTCGGCAAATTGCCCAGCCCCACCTGTTTGTTTTTTGTGGCGATAGGTGGCAGTAGCGGTGCTGCTGATGCGTTCGCGATAGGGCACGCTAGGTATTGCCAAATCAAAATGCACATCGAATTTGCGTTTGACTCGCTCGGCCACAAAATTCAGGTGGGTTTCGCTCAAACCAGCAAGCAAGGTTTCGCCAGTTTGGATGTCGCGTCCGAGGTGCAAGGTGGGGTCTTCTTCGACGATCCGATGCAATGCATTGCCCAACTTATCGAGGTCGTTTTTGGAATGAGGCGTAACTTTGGCGGTAAAAGCAGCTTCGGGGTAGCTAACACTGCGTAAACGTAAAGGGTTTTCAGGATTGTAAAGCGTGTCGCCGCTGAGCGTATCAGCGAGTTTGGCCACAGCTCCCAAATCGCCAGCGCTCACCGAGGAGACAGGCGTTTGCTCCTTGCCGCGCATCTGAAAGAGCTGGCCAATCCGCTCTTCGCGGCCTGTACGAGCATTACGCACCACTGAGTTGGAATGAATTTCGCCGCTAAACACGCGGAAGAAACTCAAGCGCCCAACATATTGGTCAACCAAGGTTTTGAACACTAAAGCGCTCAGTGGCTCATCAGCCTTGCCTTCAAGGAAATAATCATCATCGTTGCGCAAATCGTGGGCGGTCGTCAAGCGATTGGCCGCCGAAGGAATCGCATCGAGAATCCCATCGAGCAACTGGGGAATGCCCGAAAGCGTGGTGGCCGAGCCAATAAACAGCGGCATAATCGTATGCGCATTGATTGCCGCTTGAAAGCCTTGGCGAATTTCCTCGGCACTCAGGGCATCGGCTCCACCTTCTAAATATTCTTCGATCAGGTGGTCGTTGGTCATGGCGATTTTTTCGATCAAGCCATCGGCCATTTGCAGCGCTTCTTGGCGAATTTCGGCGGGAATTTCGGCAATTTCATACGCGCCATCTTTGCCATTGTGATGCAGCCATGCTTTGCGTTTGCGTAGCGACACGATGCCCTTGAAGTTGGCTCCGCTGCCGATTGGCATATGCACAGGCGTGATTGCCTCGCTCAACAGACCCTTGGCTTGTTCGACAGTCCGCTGGAAATTGGCATTTTCGCGATCAAGCTTGTTAATAAAAACGACCCGTGGGATATTCGCCTCACGAGCCATTTGCCAAAGTAATTCTGCGCCAACTTCCACCCCGCCAGCCGCATCGAGCACCAGCACCATCCCATCGATCACACGGAGCGCCGCAGCGGCTTCACCCCGGAAATCGGCATAGCCAGGCACATCGATAAAATTGAACTTGTTGCCATTCCATTCGATCGGAATCACCGAGAGGTTAATTGAGGCATGGCGCTTGACTTCATCGGGGTCGTAATCGCTAACCGTCGAGCCATCTTCGACGCGACCCATCCGTGGGAGAGCTTTGCTGGCGAAAAGTAGGGCTTCAGCGAGGGTAGTTTTGCCAGCACCGCCATGGCCAAAGAGGCCAATTGTGTGGATACGATCCGGACCGTACTCTTTCATAGAGACTCCTCCTTTGGAGTTACTTGAAACGACGACGGAATCAATGTGAGGTTGATTGTTTGTCGATTATAGCGCCGTCGTGGCCGAACGGCAAGCCTAGCTGAGCGCTGTGCTCAAATGAGCAAACAATCGAAACCCTCTTGATGTTGATTTAGGCTTTGAGCATACCACTTCTTAAAGTGGCAGAACGTTGCAGTTTCGCTACCGTTGGATACAAAGTAAAAATTTTTTAGGGCAAAGTGAGAATGGGTTTGCTATTGAGGTAAAATAAAAAAATGTTCTAAAACCACAAACGGCTCGCATAATGGAGCCGCTTGTGGGAGAGAAGAGAGAG
>NZ_DOPT01000012.1:27132-27568 GCF_003512625.1 Herpetosiphon sp.
AAGAGAGAGGAGAAGGTTTGAATATATAGTACCGCAGCAATCACTCTCTGTCAAGAGGGTTTTTCGTGTTTTAGTCACGCAATGTTGCAAATTCGCCACAAATTAGTTGCTTTGAGTTTCCATGCCCGCCCAAAAAGCTTGGAGTTTTTCGCGGACTTTGGCATGTTCAGGTAATTCCAATTCAGGATCAAGTTTCAATATTCGCTCAGCTTCAATCCGCGCCGCATGCAGCAAGCGCGTATCGGTCAACTGGGCAACTTTAAGATCAGGCGTGCCGCTCTGGCGAATACCAAAAAACTCACCTGGCCCACGCAATTCAAGGTCAATTTCAGCCAAACGGAAGCCATCTTCGCTCTCTTCCATCGACGAAAGCCGCGCCACGGTTACATCGTTATCTTCTTTATCGCTGACCAAAACGCAGAACGATTGATGGCTG
>NZ_DOPT01000033.1:0-57695 GCF_003512625.1 Herpetosiphon sp.
TCCCGCCTCGAGGCGGGACGGAAGGGTGGTGATCTTCAATGATTGTTAAGAATCTACCCTTAAAAACTCATCCTCTAAGGCAGTTTTAGCCAAGCAAAGCGCGGTCGATGCCCATGGCCACAAAGAGCAGCGCCAGATAGAGCAATGAATAGCGATAGAGCTTCCAAGCCGCAGCATGCGAATGGTCGCGCATCATATTGGCGGCGTAATACAAGAAGATTGCCCCAAGCACCATCGCCAAGCCAAGGTAGAGCAAACCAACCACTTGCAACGACACCAACATAAACGAAAGCGCAATCATAATAAAGGTGTAGAGCACAATTTGGCGGCGGGTTTCAGCTTCGCCCTTGACCACAGGCAACATTGGCACGCCAGCTTTGGCATAATCTTCGCGGCGAATAATTGCCAAAGCCCAAAAATGCGGTGGTGTCCAATAGAACACAATCGCAAACAGAAACACAGCGGGCAGCCACTTAATTGGGCTATCCACAAATAAATTAATATCAGTGCCAGCCGCCCAACCAACCATTGGCGGAATCGCCCCCGCCGCGCCGCCGATCACGATATTTTGCACCGTTGTGCGCTTCAACCACATGGTATAAATCACCACATAGTAGAAAATACCGCTAACTGCCAAAATTGCCGTTAACAAATTAACGGGCAAGAGCACCAAAAATGACAACACGCTGAGGGTCAGGCCAAAGCCCAAAACTTCCCATTGAGTTAGACGATTATTGGGCAATGGGCGTTTTTTGGTGCGGCTCATCACTGCATCAATATCACGATCGTAGAACATGTTGATCGCGTTAGCGCCACCAGCTGCCAACGTACCACCAAGTAAGGTCAAAACGACGATATAGAATTTGGGCCACTCGCCGCCATTAGCCAAATACATGGGAATCAAGGTGGTCAACAACAGCAACGAGATAATCCGAAACTTCATCAACACCCGAAAATCAGCCAATTTGCTGTTGGCTTGGGCTTTGGGTGTGCTGATGTCGCTGTGGTAAGCCATATAGGCGACTAAACCAGTGATAATGGTCGTAGCAACCGAACAGGCCAAATTGGCCCAACCAACCCAATCGGCGTAGGTGGTATTGACCAAGGCAATCACGGCGATGCCCAGCGGTTGGGCGAGCCAAGTGAGCCATTGAATGGGCCGATGAGCAGCGCGTGATGAGCCAACCAACGAGACCAAGCCCAGCAAGGCTGTTAGCAACAACCAGGCAAACAAGACCGGAGCCAGCGTATGCTGTGGACTCAAAACCCACCACAGGCTATTGATGGTTGTTAAAGCACTAAAAACCGCCGTCAACGCCGCCGTTGGGCGGAACGAATCGCGAGGTTTGGCAGGCAAGCGTTCGCTGATGGCTGCGCTAACCTCATTTTGTTGTTCAGGGGTGGCAAGAGCCGGCATAGGCCTCGGTTCCTTTGTACGCACTAACAAACAGGCCGTTCACGTTGAACGGCTGATCGCTATGATACCATTGTTTGATTATGTTCTCTCAAAGATATAGCATAGCCAATTGGCAGTGTCAAACGCCAAGGGCACTTTAGGGGTCAGGGTTCTGTTTTCAGGGTTCAGGTCGAGCGTAAGCGTTATAGGCTATCGGCTATGGGCTATTGGCTTTTGAATTGCCGATCATTGGAATGATCATCATCGTTCCGATAGCCGATAGCCATCAGCCTACAGCCTAAATTTGCTTGATACTCTGCACATAGCGGGTCAACAACGCCTGACGTTGCTCAACTCTAGCATCGCGCCAACGATACCAACAATAGCCTGCAAACAAAAAGAAAATTGGCCACAGCTGCACCCGATGGCGATAGGCCGTGCCAAAATTGCCATACTGCGGAGCCGCCGCCGCACTGCCAGCCAGCAGATAGAGCCAGAGCAACATTGTTTCGCGCCAACGGCTACGCCACGCCAAGATCATGCCAATCATCGCCAAAACCCACAACGGATACCACAACAGCGCCGCTTCGGGAATGGTCAGCAATTGGGCGGTGCTCTTGGTAGCTTCCCACGGCCACGGTCGCAACCAGAAATTAATCAAGGCAATTGGCAAGTAGCGGGCAAAACCCAGCGGCGTGGTCGTATCAATCGTATTTTCAATTGTGCCTGTGCCGGTTGAGTTGGCCTCGCGTTTTTCGCTAATTGCGCTGAGCGAAAGCCGCTCTTGCAGATAATCGCTGCCCAAAAAGCCATAGCCGCTGCTCGAAAGCACCAAGCCCAAGGCCACAATCGTGATCGCGCTCAAGCTCAGGCGGGTTAGCCAATGACGGGTTTGCTGAAAGCCAATTGTCAAGGCAATCATCAAAGCAATGCCAATTGAGGTTTCGCGCCGCACGCTCATCAACGCCCCAATCAGCAGCACCAACAATGGAATTTGCCATAACGACGAGCGCAAACCTTGACTGGCTACATACAAAATCCAGACTGAGAGCAGCACCACCGCGCTATCTTTGAGATTTTGCGAAGTCCACAAAATCAGCGATGGCATAATTAACATCCACAACGCGGCAAACCGCCCAACCCGTTGATCGAAAAAATGGTTGCCTAATTTGGCCGTGTACACCGCCGCCATGCCAGCAAACAAGCCATTAGCCAATTTTACCAGCAAGGTATTTGGCCCAAATAACCAAAAAATTACTGCCGAAAAATAAACATAGCCCGGCGCACCAACCGGGGTTGAAACCACCGCCTCGTAACTAGCGAAATAATTAGCGTTCCAAGCTTGGGCAATCGTCATGGCATGCGGGCCATACGCTGCGCCATCACTCAGCGATTCAAAACTGGGCCAGAGAAATTCGAGCGCAAAGCTGGCTCCCCAACGCAGGCCCATCGCTGCAAAACAGAGCAGCAGCATACCCCGCAACTCGTCGGGCTTGCTAATTAGCCAAACCCAAGCATAACCAATTGCGGTTAGGCCAAGGCAAAAGGCTACGCCTGCCAAATAGCGCAACGGCATCAAACCTGCCAGCCCGCCTAAACCAAGGCAAACCACGGCTACCAATAACGAACTCAGCCAACGATGATTCTTAATCCACATAATTGTGCGCATATGGCCTCATTTGGTGATGAGTTTGTAGCCATAATTCTAAGGTGAGCAATGTCCAAAGTTGATGTCCAGCGTTCATTGTACCAGCCCAATGCGCGTGGCAAAGTTGCTCAAGTTTTGGTTTGGGCAGCCATTGCTGAACATGGCTGGTCGTTGAGAGCAAGTAATCGTGCAGCATTGGCTTGAGTTGTTGGCGAAACCATTGATCAAGCGGCACACCAAAGCCATGTTTAGGTCGTTCGATGATGATTTTTGGCAGGCGTTCGGCATAGGCTTGGCGTAAAAGCCACTTGCCACGCCCACCGCGCCAATGCAAATTGGCTGGCAATTGCAAAGCCCACTCAACCAATTGCTGATCCAAAAATGGCGAGCGAACTTCTAAACCATAGGCCATGCTCATACGATCGGCCTTGACCAACAGATCATCGGGCAAATAACTCCCAAGGTTATAACAGATTAATTGAGCCAGCGGATCAGTAACGCCTTGGGTTGCTTGGCTAAAGCGTTCGGCGGCGCTAGGTTGCAGTGCCGGCAAGCCCCAAGCGGCTAATTCTTCGGGTGTAAAAGCCATCAGCCAGCGCGGAAAGCCCTGGGCAAGCGGCAATTGAATTTTTGCCAGCACCCGTTTAAGCCGGGCCAAGCGACTGCTCGCTTTGGTTTGTGGCAACAA
This sequence comes from Herpetosiphon sp., assembly GCF_003512625.1. Taxonomy (NCBI): domain Bacteria; kingdom Bacillati; phylum Chloroflexota; class Chloroflexia; order Herpetosiphonales; family Herpetosiphonaceae; genus Herpetosiphon; species Herpetosiphon sp. The sequence goes on from NZ_DOPT01000033.1 coordinate 3,733, forward strand.
GGCAATGGTTTGCTCAAGCATTTGGCGTAGCGGTCGCGGCAATTGCTGATAGCGCTGCGTCCATAAGCCTGCGCCAAAGCGTTCGTAGCCAGCAAACACCTCGTCGCCGCCATCGCCCGATAAGGCCACCGTGCAATGTTCACGGGTCATTTGGCTGAGCAAGGCCATGGGCAAGGCCGACGAATCGAGAAATGGCTCATCGTAGTGGGCTAGCAACTGGGGTAATTTGGCGATGGCATCAGGCTCAACCATAAAACACTGATGTTTAGTGCCAAGCTGTTTGGCAACCAATTCGGCGTAGGAACTTTCATCGTACCAGCCACCACCAGCAAAGCCAATACTAAATGTGTGCAGTTGCTGACCTAACAAAGCTTGAGCCTCGGCCACCACAATGCTTGAATCTAAGCCGCCGCTCAAAAACGCACCCAATGGCACATCGCAGATCAAGCGTCGCTCAACTGCGGCTCGCACCAACTGGCGCGTTTGTTCAATTGCGGCTTTGTCTGAGATGTTAAGCCGTGGTCGTTGGGCGATCTGGCGTGCTTGCCACCATTGCCATTCGCGAATGCTGCCCGCTTGCCAAACCAAGGCATGGCCTGGGGCAAGTTGCTGAATGTTGGCATACCAAGTGGCCGGATTTGGCACATAGCCATAGGTCAAATAGGCGATCAGCGCTTGTGGATTGAGGCTGTGATCAAGCTCAGGGTATTGCAGCAGCGCTTTGATCTCCGAGCCAAAGATTAATCCATGCTTGGTTTGGCTATAGTAAAGCGGCTTTTTGCCCAAACTATCACGCACCAGCCATAAACTTTGGCTTGGTTGATGCCAGGCTGCAAAGGCAAACATGCCTTCCAAACGCGAAAAAGCCTGCTCGCCCCATTCAATCAAGGCGGCCAGCAGTACCTCGGTATCGCTGTTGGTGCGAAATTGATGCCCAAGCCCATGCAATTGTTGGCGCAAGGCCTGAAAATTGTAGATCTCGCCATTAAAGACTAATTGCCACGCACCATCGGGGCTGCTGAATGGCTGATCGCCAGTGACTAAATCGATAATGGCCAACCGCCGATGACCCAATTGAGCATGGGCAGTTTGCCAAGTGCCCGCACCATCTGGCCCACGATGCATCAATTGTTGGTTCATGGCCTGAACAGTGTTTGGCTCGATTAAGCTTGTACTGACGATTCCGCAGATTCCACACATAGATAATCCTTGAGTGCTGCCACAATCGTGGGTTGATAGCGCTGCACGCTGTATTCGGCCTCGATTTTTTGACGGGCGGCTTGGCCGAGCGTTTGACGCAACTGCTCATCTTCGAGCAAACGTGCCAAATAATCAAGCCATTCCGCCGAATTATGCGCCAAAAATCCAGTTTGGCCATGCTCGACAATATGTTGATTGACTCCGACAGCGCTACAGACGCTAGGAATTGCCGCCGCGCCATATTGAATTGCCTTGAGGCCACATTTGCCCTCGGCCCATAAATCAGCTTCAATTGGGTATAAACCAATGTCGATCTGCTGAAAATCATGCCATTCGCGGGCTTGCTGCCAATCGTGATTGATACATTCAATGCCTTCAATTTCAATCGGCTTGGCTGCACCAACCACCAACAAGCGAAAGCGATAGCGCTGCGCCAATTGGCGCAACACAGGCACAATTTGCTCTAAATAGCGGGCGGTCGAATGGCTGCCAATCCAGCCAAGCGTGCAAATATGCGGGCTTGGCACAGATCGCGGCTGGCACTGTTCACAATCAACCACAGTCGGAATAATCTGCACATTGGCATTGAAGCGCCGCGCATAATCGGCCAAATAGGCATTGCCCGCCCAAACCATGCTGCTCAAGCTCAATAGTTGATCGGTTTTATTGGCTGGTCGGGCCAAACGGCTCAGCCAGCCATTGATACTGCGCTTAGGATCGGTTGGCAGAAAAATCGCATCATCAAAATCAAAAATCACTGGTACGCGCCGACTAAACCAACGCTCAATCATTGGTGCGCCGATCAAGGCGGCCTCGCGTTGCACAATTACGGCGGCTGGCTGGCGCGGCAATTTAACCAACCATTGGGTCAAAGCGCTCAGCATCGCCACGATTTTTTGCGGGTAGTGTTTGGGTTGGTAGAGCAAGCGCTGAAGTTGCGGCGTGGCAAAGGGCAGATAACGCAGTTGAATTCCTGCTGCTGCCAAAGCCGGAGCATAGGGCATAATTCGATAGCGCACACTGGCTGTTAGCATTGGTTGATAGGCTGTCAAACAGAGTACAGTGTGCGGTTGGTTCATGCTTCTAACTCTCGATAACAGGCGGCGTAGCGTTCAACCGCCAGCTGCAAATCAAACTCACGTTCGGCCAAGGCCCGACAGCGTTGAGCCAAATCGGGCTGTTCGCGCAAGGCTTGATAGGTTTGCCACGCTGCTTGATAGGCCGCTACGTTAAAATCATCAAGCTTGATTGCCACGCCTTGAGCGAATAATTGATCGCTATCGCCGATGCCTGCATTACTAAAAATTGGCAGCCCACAGGCCAAATATTCGCCAAATTTGGTTGGCGACGAGGCAATTTTGGCATAGCTGGGCGTGATTAAGGAAAGTGCTGCATCGGCCACGCTGAGCCATTGAGCCACCTCATTGCTGGCCACACCACGGATTGTATAAGATTCTGCGGGGACATTCAAATCCTGCAAGGCTGTGATCAACGGCTGGGGATCTTGGTTGGAGAGTACCAACCAGCGCAAATCTGGCTCAGCGTGCAGCCACGAGGCAAAACATTCGGCCATATCGCGGCTACGATACCCGCCACCAAGCGAGCCACTATAGACCAAAATTGGGTTGGTTTGCCAACCAAGGGCTTGGCGAATTTGGGTTCGAGCGGCCAAATCGCGCTGCCAAACTTGCAGATTGGCCGAGCATGGAATAATTGTGGTTTTATTGGCGATGTGCGGTGTTTGGCTATGTTCGGCCAAATAGGGCAAACTTTGCTGGGTTAGGGTCACAATCTGCTCAGCTTGTTGCAGGCTGGCACGCTCAAGTTTTTTGAGCAAACGATAGACCAAGCCTATGCGCGGCATGCCCAAATCGGCGCGTTCATCGGCCCAAAAACCGCGCAGATCGAACAGCAAGGGTAGTTTGAACCAGCGTTTGAGCAAGAGGGCAATCGTCATTGGCACGGTCGAGCGAATGTGCAAAGCTTGAATTCGATAGCGCCACACTGCCACGCTAGCCGTCCACAAGCCCAATGCCAGATCATACAAGGTTGCTGGGAGAATTGGGCGTTGATGATAGCGCAATGGCAGCCAAACCAAGCCGTGGCTTTGCAAACGCTCAATCAAAGCTTGCCGCCGCGCCAGATCGGCCCAACGCGCCGCCTTTTCAAACGAAAGAATCACAAATTGATGGCCATGCTGAGCAGCCAAGCCCTCTAAATAGGGCAAGATTTGAGTTTGACCAAGTGGATCGAGTAAGCCATCATAGGTAATGTAGAGTGTTTTTAGCATAGGTTTCTTGTTGGGGGTCGGGGGTTAGGGGCTAGGTTGAAACCACGAAGAATACCAAAAGAGATAAGGATTGATCTGTGCCCTCACCCCCAACCCCTCTCCCACTGCGGCGGGTGAGGGGCGTTTGGTTTATTGGTTCCCCCTCGCCTCGCCTGCGGGAGAGGGGGCTAGGGGGTGAGGGCATGCTGGTTATCTTCGTGCGCTTCGTGTTCTTCGTGGTTAAAGGCCTGTTCCCCGATCCCCAACCCCCGATCCCCACTAAAAAAACAACGAGCCGTGCCAAAACGACACAGCCCGTTGCCCAAAATCGTCAAACGATCTTATGCGCCGACTTCTTCTTCGGTGGTAGCTTCGGTAGCGGCTTCGGCGACCACTTCAGCTACAGGAGCTGCTGGTGCTTCGGCGGCTTCACCTTCGCCATCGACGCGGCGCAAGCTCAAGCCAAGGCGTTGGCGTTGGCGATCAAGACTGATCACCTTCACTTGCACTTGTTGGCCTTGTTGCAACGAGTCGGGCGATTGGCCGTTTTCGGTCAATTCTGAAGCGTGGATCAAACCTTCAACGCCTTCTTCAACGCGTACAAACACGCCGAAAGGAGCGATGTTGGTTACTTCACCAACGATCAATTGGCCGAGGTCGTAGCGTTGATCGATGGTTGCCCATGGATCTGGCTGCAAACGGCGCAAGCTCAAGCCAATCCGTTCGCGATCGCGATCGACTTCCAAGACGTATACTTGGACTTCTTGGCCTGGTTGCAAGACTTCGCGTGGGTGGTTGACGCGCTGCCATGAAAGCTCTGAGATGTGAGCCAAACCATCAGCACCGCCCAAATCGATGAAAGCACCGAATGGAGTGAGTTGGTTGACCCGACCAGTGACGACTGCGCCTGGTTCGAGGGTTTCGAGCAAGCGTTCCTTTTGCGATTGTCGCCAGCGTTGCATAGCGGCACGCTCTGAAAGCACCAAACGATTGCGATCGCGATCAACTTCGATAACTTTCAAAGGAATATTTTGGCCGACCATCTTGGTCATGGCGCTTTGTTGGCCTTCAGTGCCAGTGCGGCTGTGCAAGTTGACCACTTGTGAGGCTGGTACGAAACCGCGCACACGCCCAACTTGAACCAACAAACCGCCCTTGTTGTAGCCGACCACGCCAGCTTCGATGATTTGACCATTTTCGAGCATCGTTTGGGCTTCTTGCCAATCGCGCTCGACCTGCACCATGTTCAATGAAAGAACCAGTTCGCCTTCTTTTGATTCTGGCTCCATCACGTACACTTGCAGTGTGTCACCGTTTTTGATCCCACTGACCAATTCTGGCGGCAAACGGCGCAGATCTTGGTTAGGGATAACGCCCTCGTGTTTTGCGCCAATGTCAACCAAGATTTGGCTGTCTTCGACGCGCATGACGATACCTTCACGCAATTGACCGCGTTCTGGGCGTTGATAATCGTACTCAGCAAGCAGTGTCGTCCAATCTTGAACGGCATCCATGCTTTCGGTGTCCACTGTCATCGGGTCTCCAATAGTGTTGATGGGTCTGCGAGCAAGCCCGCAGGGTTAGGCCAATGCGACCAAATTAAATATTCGGAGAGCTTCATTCGGGAGGCGCTGCGTAGAAATGGGGATTTACGTGCTACCGCTCCAAAGTTGCATCTATAGTCAACGCCAAACAGCGAGGTCGCCCGCTGACTGTTCAGCTAAAAAAATGGCGTTAAAAAAGCGCATCACGTGATCGTGCTTTGCGCGAAATGCATCTTTGTTTGACGGTGATTTTGGGGAAACACGAAACGCTGTGTTCTCCTTCGCTGGCTATCAGCACAACCACGACTCACAGAGACGTAAGGCTACGATCAACGAAATTTAATGGTTTTTACGCGACTGCAATTATACGTAGGTTAGCAGCGAATGTCAAATCTCAATTAATCATTTGTTGAGCCGATTTTTTATCGATCGATTTTATACTATTCATAGTTCTCCACCCTTCCGTCCCTCCGCTGGAGGGAAACGCAAGGGGCTTTAATCCCCCTGCACCCCCTAAAAAGTACGTTGTAGAACGATATAGTTCATCATTTACCCATTATCCATTATGAATCTTGTGTACGAATAAGCCCAATTTCAATAATTATTGAGATCATTATTAAAGCGCTGGTTCGGCACTGGCAATCGCAATTGGCTCAGCTTCCAAGACTGCGGTTTCACGCGCTTGTTGAATTTCTTCCGTCCACTGGGCGGCGTACAGCTCGGTAAAGCCACAAGCGCTACAAACTTGGGCGGAAAGTGGTCGATGGCCGGTCGCCAAGGTTCCCATCACCATAATTTCCACTCCATCAGGCGTAACTAAGGCCGAGGTCGTCATATCGTTGGTACATTTTGGGCAGTGCATAAAGCCTCCTTGGTTGTGCTCAATCGTGGTTATAGCAGAAGCAATGCCGCGATTTTGGCGATTAATTATTAAAAATTCCAATCTTATGTTAATCAAAATTCACAAGTTTGCGCCTGTTTTATGCTACACTCCATAGTACATCCAGCAACTCAATTTAGAAGAGACAGTGTTGTTTCCCATTGTTCCTGCATCATCTCAGCATTAGGAGGTAAGGAGTGTTGTTGTATCGACGATTAGGGATGTTGTTTTGTGTGTTGTTAATTGGTGTATTGATTCAGCCTGTGCAGGCCCAATCCACAGTGCCCTACCAAGCAGGTTTCCCCGATTCTGAGCCATATGGCAGTTTTTTTGCCTCGCCCAGCGTGGTTGATCTTAATAATGATGGCAAATTAGAAGTATTAACCGCCGATAGCACTGGCTGTATTTGGGGCTGGGATCAAGATGGCAAGGAATTGGCAGGTTTCCCTTGGAAAACAGGCACCGTCTGCGATGATGATCCACGGATCAATAGCTCATTAGCGATTGGCGATATTGATAATGATGGCAAACTCGAAGTTGTCGCCGGAACTCGTGGCAGTGCCGCAACTTCTGGGAAACGTGGCAAAGTCTTTGTGTTCGATAATCAGGGTCGAGTACGTAGCGGTTGGCCGCGTGAAATGGCTTGGGCCAATATCACCAACGGCAACGAGCCAGAATTTATGAGTGTAACAATTGCCAATATCGTTGGCGATTCACGCATGGAAGTGATTGGCATTACCACCAACGAGGCAGGCAGTGATACCAACTATGCGCCGAATGTGTATGCATGGTCGCATAATGGTGCAACTGTCTCAGGTTTTCCAACTTCATCGCACAAAGGCTCTGGGGCATTTGGTCAAGTCAGCGCTGCCGATATTGATAACGATGGTTATGCCGAAATTCTGATGGGCCGTGATGAGCTGTATTTTTATGCCTACAATGGCAAAGGCCAATTGCTGAGTGGCTGGCCATTGCAAACCTATCTCGATGAAAGCAAACGCACCTGGGGCAAAGATAAATATATTGAATACACGCGGGTTGCACCAGCGATCGGCGATTTGGATAATGATGGCAAGCAAGAAATTGTGTTTGCGGGCAAAGTGCGCGATCCGCTCAGTAATCACGAACAAACCACCAGTGCCTTGTTGGTCGTTGGGGCCGACGGTAAGCGCAAAGCTGGCTGGTCGGTTGGCAAAACGGTTGGCAGACCCCTCAAAGCCAATTATTTCACGCCCAACAATCCTGTGGCCTTGGCCGATTTTGAAAACGATGGCAAATTGGAAATTGTTGTGACCTACGACGATGGCACAATTCGCGCCTACAAACACGATGGCACACAGTTATGGTCGTATAACTACACCAGCGGCAAAAAATTGTATGCCAGCGAGGTGGCAATTGGCGATGTAACTGGCGATGGCAAAGTTGATATTGTGTTTGGAACCTATAGTTTTGATACAACCGCCAATACCTATGTGCGCTTGTATGCGCTCAACACCAGCGGTGCAAACCAAGCGCCGTATCCACTGAAATTTACCTATGAACCGAATAGCACTAATTTTAAAGGTATTTCGGCTGGCCCAACTCTAGCCGACCTTGATCGCGATGGCGATACTGAGATTTTGGCTCATAGCAAGGGCGGCGTTTTATATGTTTGGGATACGCCAGCCCGCTATCGCTTGGATCGTATGCCATGGCCGACGGCGCGACAAAATAATTATCGCAATGGTAAATATACGCGCTAATCAAGATTGCCCTCACCCCAACCCTTTACTCACCAGAGTGGGCGAGGAGGCTAGATTGCAAGGATCAGTTTTAACAACCCCTCGCCCACTGCGGCGGGCGAGGGGCTTTAAATGCGTGGTTCTACCATAATGCGTAGCGCTTCTCCCTCGCCTCGCTTGCGGGAGAGGGGCTAGGGGATGAGGGGAATATGGGTTACATTGAGCCAGTTGGCTCTTTGGCTAGTTGGCGGCGTTTATGGCCAAAACGTGGCATGTTGAAACATAATGGCAGCGGACGTTCGCCTGTCCAAGGGGCTGGCGGGGCGGTTACCAATTTGGCTAATTCGATCAACACTTGATCGTAATTGACCCGCCAACCAGCAAAATCACGCCATGCTTGGTCGCGATCAGCTTTGAGTGGCACGCCACTAGCGATCAATTCAGCACAAGCCTGATCAAAATCAGCCCGCGTGATGCTAATTGGATCATCGGCATGCGGCGTGGCATTGTAGGGAATCATATACAAATCGGCGATGCGGCGCAGCGCCAAATAGCCCGCCCGAATGCACAAATCGGCATCTGGCTGGCGCGGGATATCAAGGGTCGAAACTGCCAACGCTGCGGAATCCAACACCGCCGCTGAAGCGGTGATCCACGAGCGATACGGCTGGGGCGAACGAAAAAACGCCAAGGCCGCAAAGGTGGTATGGCTCTCCTCTAATTCGGCAAACCATTGCTCCCAAATTGCCCATTGCTCAGGCATACGCTCCAAATTATGAATCCGCTGATAGCGCTGAATCATGGTAATTGCCGATGGCGGCGTGCCTGCCCGCACTTCCAGCAAGGTCACGGCTTCTTCGCGCTTGGAAAAAGCCCCGTACATCGTTGGCAGATAGGCAATTAACAAAGCCACAATGCCTAAGCCAACCGTTGCCGCCAAAAAGGCCAAAATTGTTTCAACCGTTGAATCAACTGCGGCAAACCCCAGCGTCAACATCGACGAGCCACTCAGCAAAAATGCTTTACTCCAAGGATGCTCGCCAACCGCCCAAAACATACAGGTAAAGCCGGCAATTGCCAACACCATCCAAACCACTGGAATAATCAGCAAGGCCACTGGCGCATAAAATGCCAGCACCCGATCGGCTTGTTCGTAGTTGTTGATTCGGCGCAAACGCACCAAAAAGCAGCCGTAGACCAGCCGAAAGGTGGTGCGCGTCAGCCAAACATTATCGCCGCGTGGCAACACGACCATGCGAATCGCACTAAATAGCGTGAATGCCACAATCACCAGCCCGATCAAAAACACCCCAAGATTGATTAATCCCTCAACAATTGTCATAGTATCCTCGATGCTTGCAAGTGCCTTGGGATATTGTATACCTTGAAGAATAAAGTCAGAAGGCAAAAATCAAAAATGGCTTGGGAACATTTCGTGTTATTGGGGGCTGGGGATTGGGGGCTGGAGATTGGGCGAATTAACCGCGAAGAGCACGAAGCACACAAAGAACGAGGGAATCAGAAGTCAGAATGCGAGATAAAAGTTTTGAACTATCCCACCACTGGCCCCTGATCCCTGAATCCTAGTCCCTCTCCTGCTCTGCGTTAAAATTTAATGCTCAAACCCTGTTCCTATGCTCTATGTGTAATGGTTCATTCGGTTGGCAACCATGGTTCATTCCCTCACCCCCTGACCCCCTCTCCCGCACGCGAGGCGAGGGGAACCGCTCTGGGAGTTCTCCCCTCGCCCGCCGCCGTGGGAGAGGGGTTGGGGGTGAGGGAACGCTGGCGGTTGTTAATACAATGAACGATTACATCTATGCTCTAGGTTCTTCAATGGTTAATGCTGAGGCTTTGGTGCTAAAGGCTTCGCAGGTGCGGCCAGTTGCGGCATGATAGGCTGGACTTAAGGCCACAATCACCGCATCAACGTGGCTGGCTTCGACCAAGGCCACGCAGCAGCCACCAAAGCCAGCGCCAGTTAGGCGAGCACCCCAAACCCCAGGCATATCGCGCAACAACTCAGTTAGTTGATCAAGCTCAGGGCCGCTAACTTCATAATCATCGCGCAGGCTCCAATGCGATTCGTTCATCAACTCGCCAACGTAGCCAAAATCGCCTGCCCGAAACGCGGCGGCGGCTTTATGCACCCGCTCATTTTCGCTGACAACATGGCGGGCACGTCGATAAATCACTTCTTCAAAGCGATCTTGTTCAACGGCTTGGGCCAGCAAATCGCTGTTAACATCGCGCAAATCGTTGATGTTTGGGTCGAGTTGACGCAAGATTGCTACAGCTTGTTCACATTCGGCGCGGCGTTGATTATAAGCCGAGCCAGCCAAGGTGCGTGGCACGCCACTATCAATCACCAAAACTGCCACTTCAGCCGGAATCGGCACGGCCTCAATTTCCAACGAGCGGCAATCGATTAATGTGGCATGGCCGGCAACGCCTGCGGCAATCGCAAGCTGATCCATAATTCCACAATTAACATGGGCATATTCAATTTCGGCGCGTTGGGCAATTTTAGCTAATTCAGCGGGAGCAATCGTGATGCCTTGGGCGTAGAGTAAGCTAAAAGCCAAGCCAACTTCTAATGATGCTGACGAGCTTAATCCGCCACTCAGCGGCAAATCACCATCAATATTAATCTCAGCGCCTTGCAACGCGTAGCCAGCATCAAGCAAGGATTGGGCTGTTCCGCGCACATAATCACGCCAATCGCCGTGCGTGCCAGCCGCCAAATTAGCCAAATCGGCTTGATCATGTGCGTTGAAACGTAGGGCATGCACAATCAACTGCTGATCATCACGGGGTTGAACCTGAAACGTCGTACCACGTTCAAGCGCCAGTGGCATAACAAACCCAGCGTTGTAATCGGTATGCTCGCCAATTAAATTTACCCGACCTGGAGAACGAACAAAAAATGCAGCTTTAACCTCGGTCATAGCCAAATGCTCCAAAATCTATCAAATGGGTACGTTAGCGAGCGAAGGAGCACTGCCAAGTTCAGTGGAATACAGCAGAGGGTATAGACCAAACAGCACCCAATAGCGGGATTGGATGCTGCTTGTCGAATGAGCCACAGCCGATCTTGCAAGCCAACGCACGAAGCGATTGGCTAGATCTTATGCCTTATTGGCTAAATAATCAATCATGTCAATTTTGGTGATGATCCCGCGTACAACGTCGGATTCATCGACCACCACCCCGACTTGACCACGGCTAAATACTTCGGTCAACGCGTCGATACTCGTGTCGGGGCCGACGGTTGCCACGGCGCTACTGACAATATCGCTAATTTGGTGATCCATCTGACCAGCGCCCGAAAGCAGATAATCCAACAAATCAACTTCAGTAATCAAGCCAACCAAGGTGCCATCATCGCGCACGACTGGCATTTGCGAAATATCGTTGGCTTTCATATCTTGGATAACTTGGGCCACGGTGTGGGTTGCTTTGGCTGAAATGACCGAGCGTGGCCGAATATCAAGCAATTGGCTAATTGGTTCGCTTTCCAAGAAACCATTTTCGCGCATCCAATCGTCTGAGAAGATTTTGCTGATGTAGCGCACGCCCGAATCGGGCAGCAGGATCACAGCAGTTTTGCTTTCGTCCCAATTTTGAGCACGCAACCAGCGCATCGCACCTGCCACGGCCATGCCACACGAACCGCCGACAAACAAGCCTTCTTCGCGCACCATGCGGCGAGTCATCACGAACGATTCTTTATCACCAACCTGCACCACATCATCAACATATTGGAAGTGCATCGTGGTGGGCAAGAAATCTTCGCCAACCCCTTCAACTTTATAGCCAAAGGCTGGGCCAAGCTGGCCAGTGCGGAAATATTCGGTATACAACGAACCAACTGGGTCAATCCCGACGACTTGAATATTGGGATTTTGCTCTTTCAAGAATTTAGCCGTACCGCTGATTGTACCGCCAGTGCCCATGCCTGCGATAAAGGCATCGATTTTGCCAGCAGTTTGTCGCCAGATTTCAGGGCCAGTGGTACGGTAGTGGGCCTCAGGATTGGCTTGGTTCCAATATTGACCAGCTAAAATTGCATTAGGAGTTTCTTCGGCCAAGCGCTTGGAAACCGAATAATACGAGCGTGGATCGTCTGGCTCGACAGCAGTTGGGGTAATTACGACTTTGGCTCCTAAAGCACGCAAATAACGAATTTTTTCGTCACTCATTTTGTCGGGCATCACAAAAATCGTTTTGTAACCACGGATTGCTGCGGCAATTGCTAAGCCCGCGCCAGTATTCCCGCTGGTTGGTTCGACAATCGTGCCACCTGGTTTGAGTCGGCCTGAGCGCTCGGCATCCTCGATCATGGCAATCCCGATGCGGTCTTTGACCGAACCACCTGGATTCATGTATTCGACTTTGGCCAGCACTTGAGCGCGAACCCCCCGATTAACCCGATTCAAGCGAACCAAGGGCGTGTTGCCGATCGCGTCCAAAATGGTGTCGTGAATTTGCGGCATCGCCATTGTTGCCGTCTCTGTCATTGGGTGCTCCTGAGTTGATTGATCTGTCATGCTTTCTATCCTAATCGCAAAAATTCAATGTCGCAAGCGCAAGGCTTGGCCTCATGGTAGCACAAAGCAAGGAGGAAGTTTAGAACCTAGCGCATCAATGTAAGGGCTTATGAACTTAATAATCCATCCCTCTTGTTCCCTTTTCAAGGGTAGGTTTTAATCGTGGTCTGTTTCGAACTACGGATTCCGTGGTTCATCGATGGATAACGAACTGCCCCTGATTGCGCTCGAGGGGATGCGAGGGATCAAAGCCCCTGGTCATCCAATAAGCCATTGGAAGTGCTAGCGAGCTTGAAATAGTGCCAAATAGGCGGGATGCCAAGGCAAATTGCGCCATAGAACCGCAGGAGCAAAGGGTGAATAGGTTTCAAAGACAGTTTTGAACCCAGCAGCTTCAGCAACGCCGCGAAATTCAGCCCCACTTGGCCGATAAATATGGGTTGGGTCGGCATCATACGAGCCGCGATAAATGCGGGCTTGCAACCGATTGCCAATTGTCGGCAAGTGCGCTACAAACAAACCACCTACTTGCAAGCGTTCGCGAATTGCGGCAACCGCTAAGGCTGGCTGCTCCAAATGTTCAACCACGTTGATCGCGGTAATCACATCGAAATTAACGCTAAATGGCAGTCCATCTAAAATGCTGCCAACGAATAATTTGGCTTGGGGCATGCGTTGTTGCGCTTGCGCCACAGCATAAGCTGAAATATCAGTGCCAAATGGCTCAAACGGCGGGGTCATCGACTGCAAAAATAAGCCTAAGCCGCAGCCAATATCCAACAGTCGCCCAGTTTGGCGAAAACGCAATACATGGCGACGAATATACCGATCACGTAAGGTATCAACCAAGCTTTTGCGTCCAGCCTCAGGCCGCGACATCGCATAGTAGGCCTGATCATAGGCATTTCCATCGGGCATAGCAGCAACCCCTTCAATTAACAATCTACCTAGGCTCAATCATGGTGATAGCGATTGAGCACCAAAATGTGTGCCAGTATTCAGTGTAGCATCAAACTGCATTATTGATCCACGAAGCAACATGAAGGGCACAAAAACGGTTTTTAGCCACAGATGAACACAGATTAAGCAGATTATTCCTCTATGGCTAGGCACTAGAAGTTCGCATCCTCATGACATTTCATCGCTCGTCCCTCATAATTCATCCTTTGGTTCTCTGCGCCTTTGCGTTAAAACTCTTGCTCACGATCTTCAATCATTACAATTTCAAAACAAATGTACTAAAATAGATTAATTCGCGCAATCATGGCAAGGTCAATGTGCTATACTGCCGATGAAATGTGCAACTAGAGGAGCGACCGCAATGAGTGCCCCTGCATCTCGGGCTAAAACAACTGCGACACCGCGCCGCGACGATGATCATGAACTGCGCAATTATCGCTTGGAAGAGCGGATAGGCCAGGAAGAGTTAACGACCATCTATCGCGCTCGCCACCTAACCCTTGATCGCCCGGTTGAGGTGCATGTGTTACGCCGTTCAGATTGGGTTTCGGTCAGCCGATTTGGGCAGGCCGCCCGTTTGGCTGCTCGGCTCAAACATCCAACAATTGTGCCAGTGATTGATGCTGGCCACGATGATCGGTTTGGTTACTATTTGGTTACGCCGCCGCTCGGTGGGCGCTTGTTGCAAGAGGTGCTTGAAGATGGGGCGCTCTCAATTGGCGATGCTGTGCGTATTTTCAGCGATATTGCCAAAGCCCTCGACACAATTCACGCCGAAAAAATCGTGCATCGCGATATTCAGCCAGGTACAATTGTCGTTACCGAGGCGATCCATGATCAAGCAGTTACTCGCCATGGCTTTTTGACCAACTTTAGCTTGGCTTGGAGCAGCGATGGGCCAGATCTTTCGCAACTTGAAGAGGCTGATTATTTGACGGCTTACGCTCCACCAGAGCAAGATTTTAAGCAAAATGCCACCGAACCAAGCCTTGATATTTATGCCTTGGGGGCAGTGCTTTACCATATGTTAACGGGTGAAGTGCCACCAGCCCCCGGCCAAACCCCCAAATCGTTAGGCGATTTCAATGTAGCCTTAGCTCCAGCTGATCGAGTGTTACGGCGTTTGCTCTCACCTCAAGCCTCAGTGCGTTATAGTTCGGCTAATCAGGCTGCGGCAGCCTTACGTCAAGCCTTGCGCGAAGCCTTACCCGCTGAAACCAGCACGACCCTTGCGCCAATCGCCGCCAGCAGCGTGGAAAGCGAATGGCTTGAAAATCCAGTTGAAACAGTGTTGGTAGGGATTCTCGATGGCGATTTTGTGCAGCGTGGCCGCGAGTGGGGTCGCCAATTGCATGAGCCAACTAATTTGCGCAGTGTACTCAATCGCTGGAGCGGCCAAAATATGCTGCGGCGGCGCGATTTGGGCAACGCGCTTGTGCCCGAACGGGTGGTCAGCTATAACTTTTATACCTACGAACTACGGGCCTATTATGAAACCCGCACCACGCCAGAGCCACGCGAAAAGCCCTATCAAGGCAGTCGCATCAGCACTAGCCAAAATCCACCTGGAGTTTGGCAAGTGATTTTGCCTGATCCTCAGCCATTTGACGAAATTCGCCCAACTGAGATGATTATTCCCAACTCCGAGCGGGTTGAGATGTGTATTTATTGTGGTGGCAAGGGCGATTTACACTGTACCAAATGTCATGGCCGTGGCTTGCTCGAAACCAAACGGGTGCAAACCAATCCCGATGGAACCAAAGAGCGCCGCACGGTCACGCTCGATTGCCCTGAATGCGAAGGTGAGGGCCAAGCCGATTGTGGGCGTTGCCAAGGTTCGGGCCAAGTTTTGACCGAAGATGTCTTTTATTGGTCGCGTTGGGGCAAACTTTGGGAAAACACCGATGACGAAGCAGGCTTGCCGCTAGCCGATATTCGCGAAAAATCGCAGCAAGTCTATACTGCCCAAATTGATGTGCGCGATACCAAATGGCATGCGATTGCGCCATTGCATGAATTATTGCAAGCTGCCGAAAATGTCGATGCTGATCAGCAAACCCGCTTGTTGCATGCCGAATTAACCATTCATGGCACGCCCGTAACCGAAGTCGATTATACCGAGCGCAATCAAGCCCATACCTTATATATGATTGGCTTTGAGCCAACGATTATTCGTGGCAACTTTACCTTGTTTGATCGCGAACGCATTGTGTTATATAGCGTGATTGGGGTTTTAGTGTTGATTGCAGTTATTGGATTTTTGATCTTTTAAGCTAAACGTGCCGTCCTCAATTTCTTCCTCCTAATCGAGGACGGCGCAACCCTCACTCAATCCTTCAATCCCACAAGCGCTGTTGTTTGCTTTGCTGCATCGTAATTATCCTTTAGCGTTGATAGAGCCGCATAAACCCAACTCGACTTTGTGGTTGCAGTTGCAAGGGTGTGTCTAAATTATGCACAGCCACCCCATCGAGCATGAGCCAACAATCGCCAGCCCGAAATGCGGCCTCAGCTTGGCTGCGCACATGTTCAGCAGCAATCATGGTGTTTGGCGTGGGTTTGGCAATCAAATAATTAAGTGCAATACTCGGAATATTGGCTTGCTGGCTTTGGCTTAGTTCGTGGTGTACATGCTCTTGCAGCAATTGCCGCGCTGAAATTTGGCCTGTTGGCAGGGGAATCAGGCTTGGTGCGGTGCGAAGTTCATTGCCAAGGCCTAGTAGGTGGGTGGTCACTGCGACACAGTTCATACTCATAACACATCCTTCAACACAATTTGCGTGACGAACTAGAGCATAGCGTAGGTTTGTGTCAACCAGTGTCACAAAGCAGGGCAAAAGGCAGAAATCAAAAGGCAAAAGCATAGAGATCAGGATTCCGACATCAGAGAGTTGTAGCACAAGGAACACAGAGCATAGAACATCCAAATCATTCAAATCTGTGTGAATCTGTGGCTAACAAATTAAAGCATTCATGTTCTTCGTGGTTAAAAACCCAATCACGCCGGGAAGATCAGGCCATGATCAACATGCATTCGGGTGATTTGGCTCAGAAAATTAGGCGAAAAATCATCAAGATCAGTAGCAGTGATCAGGGTTTGTTGCTGGGGACGCACAATTGTGGTCAATAGATGTTCGCGGCGTTTTTGATCAAGCTCTGAAAGCAAATCATCGAGCAGCAGAACAGGCCGATCGCCCGTGCGACTATGCATCAATTCGGCTTCGGCCAACCGTAAAGCCAAGGTCGAGGCTCGTTGCTGGCCACGCGAGCCAAAGCTGCCGACTTCACGCTCCGCCAATTGAATCGAAAGATCATCGCGATGTGGGCCGATTAACGTCACGCCACGTTCGCGCTCTTCACGACGTAGCTGCTTCAAGGCTGCTTGAAAACTTGGCACATCGTGAGCAGGCGTTGTATCTAAGTAGTTCAAACGTAAATCTAAATCGCTGCCGCTAATCTCGGCATACAAGCGTTGCGCAAGCTGGTCAAGCGTGGTGACGGCGCGGCGACGTTCGCGCAGCACATACACCCCAGCTTTGGCTAGCTCCTCATCCCAAAATGCTAGATCTTGTTCGCTGGCAGCGCGACCACGCTCACGACTGGTTCGCAATAGACCGTTGCGTTGGGTTAGCACTTGGTTGTAGCGCGAAAGGGCGCGAACATAACGGCCATCGATCTGCGAAAGCGTGACATCGAGATAGCGTCGCCGCTCAGCAGGCGCACCCGTGACTAACTCTAAATCTTGCGGCGCGAACATCACCACCCGTAACTGACCAATCAGATCGAGCGCTCGCCGAGCTATTTTATTGATCCGAATGGTTTTGCTGGTGGTAGGGGCTAAATCGCCATCAGCGCCAAATTTGCGTTGCAGCACAATTTCAATCGTTTGCATTTCGGCCTCTGGTTGCGGTTGCAAGCTGGCGGCCAAGCGAGCAAATGGCGGTAAGCCAAGATCGCCTGCTGCTTCAAGGGCAATTAATTCACGTTCAACCGAGGCCCGTAAAGAGCGAGTTGTAGCCAAATAGTATAATGCTTCCAGAATCGTTGTTTTGCCCGCTGCATTGGCCCCATAGAACAAACACACGCCTGGAGGCAAGGCTAAATTGAGGCTGCGATAAATTCGAAAGTCTTGGAGTTGCAGGCGAGAAACATACATACACGGTCACCCAAACGCTAAAATGCAAACAATAGAGCTATTTTAAACCCAAACCTGATTAATAAAAAGTCAAATTCACCTTTTTAGGCAAGGAATCCGCCATGCAATCGATCGATCGCTTAATGATGAGCTTTGCTGGGCAATGGTCGGTTGATTTTCGCAGTTGCACTGGAGCAATTTATTATCAATATCAACCAAGCTTGCAATTACCGTCGGCCAGTTTGATCAAATTGTTCTTGGCTTGGCAATGGTATACAACCAATCAGCCTGGATTCGACGTATTGATTAGTGAACAGCTGATTGTTGATCTTGATGGCTCGTTGGCGCAGGCGATTGGTAGCAAGTTTAGCAGCGATCACATGATTTATCTCATGCTCAATCAATCGGAAAACAACGCCACCAATGTGTTGTTAGCCCAATTGGGCGGAATTCAGGCGGCAAACAGTTGGTTGCAGCAAGCGGGCTATCAGGCAACGCGCTGGGGGCGGGTCATGCTCGATTTTCAGGCCCGTCAGCAGGGCTTGGAAAACTATACTAGCGCCGAGGAGCTAACTAGGCTGTTACACACCATGACCGATGCCATAGCCAAGGGGGGATCAATGGCTAGTACCCTCGTAAAGAGTCTCGTTAACTCAGCGAGTGACGATAAAATAGCTGCAAGCTTACCACCAGCGGTAGTATGCGCCCACAAATCGGGGGAGCTAGCCGACGTTGAACACGACGCAGCATTAATCTACAGCGCTGGCATGTGGGATAGTTTGGTAATCATGGCAGCGGCAGTACCCGACCCAACTACCGCCCGTCAACAGATTCGCCAGCTAACCAGCGAACTCTGGCCCAATAAAAAACCTGTTCCACCGCAGGGGTGAAACAGGAAACATGGGTGGGGGATTAAATGGCTATTGGCCTATTGCGGGCCGTAGATATCAAGCGCAATATTATTACGATTGCTCGGATCAATTTTGACTGGCAAGACTGCGCCGGGCTGAAATTGTGGAATCGATATCATGGGAATAACCGCCTTGGTTTCGGTCTGATACTGGCCTAATGGGCCATCAATTTGCAAAACTAAGCCAATTTGCGGATTATTATTGACCATCATGCCAGTTTGATAAACATTGATAATCGTGGCTTGGCCTGGTAAACCTTGTTGCAACAACTTCTTATTCGGGCCAAAAGCACGTCGGAGGACAACAATCAGCACAAAACTGAAAACCAAACCGCCAATCGTCCAAATCATGATCGAGTTCATGGTGTCATTAACTAGGTTCTGCATAACCACCTCCATAGCGAAAAAGTACTAAGAAGACCAGTACCGTGGTGTACGTGCTAAAGGTTGAAATGTCGCAGCTAGCTAGATGGCTATTGTATGCTTAACAATCAGCAAAGTCGAGAGCTAATTTTGACCCATTCCGAGGCTTTACTGATCTCTTTACATTGATTTTAGCAATACGGTATACTAATCAGAATCGTATACCTGCGCAGGGACTATTCCATGCTGAATGTGCCATCTGTTGCATCATCATCACTTGATCCAGAGGTTGCCTCACCGATTGTTCGTGTTTCCGGCTTAGTCGGGCTGCCGTTTTTACAGCATGGCTTTTCGACCCGAACCTGTGGGAATCTCGCAACCCGTTATGGCCCGCCTGCCGAAGTTGGGGCAGCGCGGCGTACTTTTGCGCGGGTCGCCGGAATTGATGCAGGGCGCGTGGCCCATTTTGCTCTGACCCATAGTTCCCGCGTGGGCTTGGTCAGCGATCCCGATAGTATGCCAATCGATAGCACACCGCATCGGATTTCGGTGCGCGGTTTGTTGGCCGATGCCTCACCGCGCGATCTGAGTTTTATCAATGCTCAAGGCATTCCCAATCAACAAGGGGTCGATAGCCTGATCACCACGACCCGCAATTTGGCGCTGTTTATGGTGGTCGGTGATGCTGCTCCGGTGATTATTACCACGCGCCAAGGCAAGGCGGTGGCCTTAGTCAACGTTGGCTTGGTTGGCACGGTCAACAATGTTTTAGAGAATACGATTGAGGCATTGTGCCATTTGGTTGCCTGCCAACCTAGCGATTTGGTGGTCGGCATCGGCCCAACCGTTGGCCCATGTTGCTATGCCCTCGCCCAATCGCTGACATGGGCACAGGTTGTTTCTCCGGCCTTCTTTCAACGCCACGGCCCCAACGCCCCAGGCATTATCATCCGCGATGAACAATATTTCTTCGATTTACCTCGCATGATTGGTCATATACTCGAACAAACTGGCGTACAAACCAGCAATATTCACTCAATCGACCTTTGCACTGCTTGCCCTGATACCGCCTTTTTTGGCCATTACGCCGGAGTTGCTGGGCGTTTCGGGGCGTTAGTAGCATTACGTTAGATGTTCGGCAAACAAGCCCAAAATCAGCTCAGGTCGAAATAATAACGGTGCAGGAATGATGATCCAACTCAATGTCCAACTTGCTTGGCGGCGATCTGACTGGCGTAACCAAGCCCGCACGCTGCGTAGCCGCTCCAGACTAGTCGCCCCAATTTGCACCACAAAATAGCCGAGTGGCCAGCCCCAACCACCTGCCGCCGGATAGCTCAACAGCAATTCATGCAACAAGCCTGATGCGATAAAGACCACTGCCGCCGCCCAGCGCCAACCAATGATTGGCTTGAGTGGTTGCCAAAACACCAAACTCAACACCGTATGCACCGCTAAATTCCAGCGCTTGCCCCACCATTCGCTAACCGAACGCGCATAAATTGGTTGCAAAAATAAGGGTTGAACTTGCCAGCCAAAAGCCTGCCAGAGCGCCAAATACAGCCGCGTAACCCCAAAAAAGAGGCCAATTACCAAGCCGACCAAGGCTAGCCAGCAGCGCCAAAGCAGCCATAGATCGGTATTTGGGGCAGGCAACCACCAAGCCAGCAAGCCAATCGCTAGCCCTAAACCTAGCCATAATGCGCCAATCAGCAGGTTTTTGCGCCAAGCAAGATCAGGCTGGCGCGGCAATTCCCATGGCTCAAGCTCCATCCCCAGCCACAAAATAAACCCCAAACTCCGCCAAAAACCAAGTTGTTTGATCTGGGCATGCGGGCTATAGAGCAAACGCCACCCTTTAAATGCGAGGTAAGATGGAATCCAGGTGGCGAAAATCCGGCCCCAAATTTGCCATGGTTGACTCAGCCAAAGCCCATTGCCTATCGCAAATAAGGCTAAAAACCAAGCTGCCCAGCGTCGTTGCTGAGCATCTCGGAGTAGCTGTGGCAGGCTCAACAGCGCCAGCCCAGTGCTAGATAAAACACCAATTAACCAAAGCACCCTCATCGAGCGTCGTTGCCTTGAATTGGCTCAAGCCGCAAGATCGCTTGGCGCAATTGGGCCATATAATCCATTTCTTCAAGGTCGAGGTTGGCGCGTTCGACCGCCAATTGGCTTAAACTGACCAAACCGCGCTCAGGATCGTTGACTTTGCGCTCCCACTGCTCACTGGTTAGGCTGCGCAACAAGCCCAAGCTGGTTTCGCGGCTATCCATAAAGCTACCAAGCTCCTCGGCTGGATTGAGCACAAACGCCTTAGGGTAGCGATTGAAAATCGTGTTGAGGCTGGGATTTTCAGCTTTCAAGGCTTTTTCGAAAACTTCGATTAATTCAGCTTCGCCACGGCGGAGGCTGGCAATCACATGGGCCAACGAACGCTCAAAACCTTGCGGTCGCTCTTGTTGAACATCAGGTTGCAAGCCCGAAACTCGGACTCGCACATTATCGAGTGTGCTGGCCATGACTGATAAAGCCCATAATTCGTTATGAATCGGATCGTAAACATCTGAATGTGCCATGATCAAATATCCCCTTAATTGGCAATCGACATGCAGTGCTAAGTATAGCAAAGACTCGCCATTTGGCAGCGGATTGGCTAACGATCGATTGGTAATAGTCACATGCCAGATAACTGCTCTATATCTACAAATGTATTACTCATCCACAGAATGAATTTTAGGGGGTGCAGGGGGATGAAAACCCCCTGCGTTTCCCTCCAGTGGAGGGACGGAAGGGAGGAGAATCTTAAGTAGATATTAAAAAATTGAGCCTATAAATCCTTGATTAATAAGCCTAAACTACTTGCCGCGCAACCCAAAAAACTGTATCATACCCGTAGATTCCACCACAGTGCATAAACGGGAGCCTTCATGCAGGTTTTTGTCCACCTCGATGAGTTATTAACACCAGCCTTGCTTCAACAACATCAACGCCATATCGTTGATTTTTTGGAGATGGAAGGCATTACGCCTGAGGCCGAGGTTGGGCGAACCAAAGTCAATGAACGCACCGCCAAAGAATTACTAGCTGAATTAGCCCATGATCTGGATCAAGCACCAGAAAACGAATAATTGATCAATTCCCTCACCCCAGCCTTTCTCCTTACAAGGGTAGGTTTTTAAAATGGTTGGGTGGGATTCGCAGTCAATGAGCGTTCCCTCACCCCCTCTCCCGCAGAGCGAGGCGAGGGGGAACTGCCAGGCTAAAACCCCCTCTCCCACCGCAGTGGGAGAGGGGTTGGGGTGAGGGAACGTCCAATACCCGCACTTCACTCTCCAACTAGCTTGCTTGCTAACCACAGCCGTTGTCGTTCGCCGTTGAATTGTTGCAAAGGTCTTGGAGGTAGCCAATGTCATTTCGTAATCTGGGTGAGTTGTTTCGCGAGCGGTCACAAGCCTTTGCCCATCTCAATCGCTGGCGAACTCGCCGCAATGGCGAATGGATTACCTGCACCAACGCCGAACATCAACGCCATGTCTATCAGTTGATGGCAGGTTTTCAACAGTTGGGGTTGCAAAAAGGCGATCGCGTGGGCATTATGTCCAATACCAGCGTTGATTGGGTCGAATCGGATTGGGCTTTGGTCTGTTCAGGCGCTGTGCCAGTTTCAATTTATCCCTCGTTGATGGCCGATACGGTGGCCTTTATTGCCCAAGATGCCGACCTCAAATTTTTGTTGATCGAAAATCGCGAGCAATACGATAAATTGCAAAAGGTCCGCTCGCAGCTTGAGCATATCGAACGGGTAATTATTTTTGATGGCCGGGATTTGCCCAGTGATGACCCATGGATTTTATCGCTAACCAGTTTGCGGCGCATGGCCACCAGCGATGCAACCGCCCAAGAGGTTTTTGCCACCAACTGCGCCCAACAGATCGAGCCAGAAGATTTGGCGACAATTGTCTATACCTCGGGCACAACTGGCAATCCCAAAGGCGCAATGTTGGCGCATCGCGCCTTGCTTGGCGAACTAACCGCGATTCGCACGACTATGGCCATGCAAGCTGGTGATGATGATGTGTTATTTTTGCCAGCCGCGCATATTTTTGGCCGCTTGCAACATATGTGTGGGGTCGATAATGGCCTTAACACCGCAATCATCGAATCGATCAAACAAGTGCTTGAAGATGTGCAAGCAATCAAACCAACCTTTTTCTTCAGCGTCCCGCGCATGTACGAAAAGATTTTCAGCACAGCCCAGGCTCGCGCCGAAGCCAGCCCAATTCGCAAACGGATTTTTGCCTGGGCGCTGGCGATCGCCCGTCAAATGAGCCGCTACAAAGGCCAAAAAGCAGCGGTTCCGGCAGCATTCAAGCTGAAATATGCCTTGGCTGATCGCTTAGTGTTTAAGAAGGTTCGTGCCTTACTTGGCGGCAATATTCGCTATGCAATTACTGGCGGCGCTCCGCTCGATATCGAAATTTTGGAATTTTTCAATGGTGCGGGTGTGCTGTTACTCGAAGGTTGGGGCTTGACCGAAACATCTGCTGCGGTAACCGCCAATCGCCCTGATGATTATCGGCTAGGCACGGTTGGCAAGGTGTTTCCTGGCAACGAAATCAAAATCGCTGACGATGGCGAAGTGCTGGTGCGCGGTAATCTAATTCTAAGTGGCTACTATAATAATCCGCAAAAAACCAACGAAGCCTTGATCGATGGCTGGTTTCACACCGGCGACATCGGCAAAATTGATGCTGATGGCTTCTTGAGCATTGTTGATCGCAAAAAAGATTTGCTAATTACCGCGTCGGGCAAAAATATTGCGCCGCAAGCCGTCGAAGCTGCCTTCAAAAATAGCCCGTACATCTCGCAGTGTGCCGTCTTTGGTGATCGCCGACCCTATTTGGTGGCATTGTTCACGCTCGATATGGAAGCCGTCACCGCTTGGGCTAATCGTGAGCATGTGCCAGTTGATGCTAATCTGCATAAGCATCCTAAATTAGTTGCTGCGATTGAACACGAAGTGCAAACAATCAACCCAACCTTGCCTTCATTCGAGCAAATTAAGGCCTATGAAATTTTGCCCGAAGATTTTACCATTGAAAACGATTTGCTCACGCCAACGCTCAAAATTCGTCGCCGCCAAATCTACGAACGCTTCGCCAAGAGTTTTGAGCAATTGTACAAACGTTAGAGGATTTTGTGATTACGATTGAAACTTTAGCGATCGGCCAGCCCCAAACCTACCACGATGCCAAAGGCGCTTGGTCATCGGCGATTGGCCGCCAAGCGATCACGACACCTGTGCGCTTGGAGCAATTGGGCCATGTTGGTGATGCGGTGGCCGACACCAAAAACCATGGTGGCCCCGATAAAGCAGTGTGTTGCCAGCCCGCTAGCCATTACCCACTGTGGCAAGCAGAATATGGCTTAGCCAATGATCACCCGATGTTGCAAGCCAGCGGTATCGGCGAAAATTGGACGCTCAGCAACGTAACCGAGCAAGATGTGTGTATTGGCGATCAGTTCAAGGTTGGTAGCGCGATTGTGCAAATTTGTGCGCCACGCTACCCCTGCACCAAACAAGATCGCAAGCTTGGCCTCGATGGTTTGCAACAACGCACAATTGCTACCTTGCGCAGTGGTTTTTATCTGCGGGTTTTACAAGCAGGCGAGGTTCAAGTTGGCGATGGATTGGAGTTGATCGAGCGTCCACATCCCACGATTACGGTGCATAAAGTCAATCAACATCTGCATCACGAGCGCGATCAAGCCTTTGGTCGCCAACTGTTGGTGGTGGACGAACTGGCTGCTAGTTGGAAACGAATTATTCAAATGATTATTCCCAGCTTGGCGCAGTAAGCATGCCCTAACCCCGCTGAGCGAGGGGAATCACCAAACCAAAAGCCCCTCGCCCGCCGCCGTGGGCGAGGGGTTGGGGGTGAGGGAATGTCAATCTAGTAGCAGTTGATCTAGCTCGGCCAGCATTGCCACCCGTGCGGTTGCAGGTAAACCAGCGGCAATATGGCCTTGGGCAATCGCAGTTAATTCAGGTCCGCATTCAGCCGCCGTTAATGCTCGAAAGCCCAAACGTGCGTAAAACAAAGCATTCCAGGCAATATCGTTGAAAGTCAGCAAGCTCATGTGGCGATAACCCTGCTGCTTGCCCCACGCTGCCACAGCCTTAATCAACCCTCGCCCCAAGCCGCGCTGCCCATGCTCGGGGTGGACATCCAGTTCACTCAGATATACCTCACCATCGACGATTTTGGCGAGTGCAAAGCCAACAGGTGTAGTGTGTATATCGACAGCAACCCAAACCCCATCCCAACTGAAATACGCCGCTAAATCTTCCAATGTGGCTGGCGGCCATGCGGCGATAAAGGCATACTGGGTTGGCAAAAAAAGCTGGGCGGCGGCAACTTCAATCGCTGGCAACATGCTTAATTCGGCCTGAGTTGGCCGTCGAATCGTATAATTTGGCTGCATCGCCCCTCCTCAAAACTAAATTTACTCTGGAAACTGCCACACCTGAATCTCATAGAAGAGCAAAGTTGCCAAAATAGGCTTTGAGGGATGCCACTCAACCGTGACATAGATCAAATCCTTATTAGTTAACGGATGAATCTCAAATTCTTGAGTATGATGGTTAAAAAAATTCAATCTCCCAATCGTATATAAAACCGTATAATCGCCTCGAGGGCTACTCTTAGGAATTCTTCCACTGAATTCAGCCAATTCAATTGTTTTTATAATGCCATTCTGCCAAATTTCAAGTTCTTTATCATTATTTTCACCAGCTCCAACAATACGATTATGGTTTGAGTCTATATCAACCGCATATTGTTCATCTTCAAATAATCGTATCCATTCTTCAGTTATTGTATTAAATGTGTAAATTCTATTGGTTACGTTAACAATAATATTAACTTGATTAATCCATTTCATTTGTGTAGTATAGCCAAATTTTGTTGGAAATCGCCTAATTTTTGTGCCATATTCATCAAATAATACAATTTGATTGTAATATTCGCCATTATAGGCATAATAATCAATAACGGCTAATTCATTAGTCTGTTGATTCCAACTAAGTTGCTGAAATGCAGACTCAATACCATTATTGATTCGTTTGATGATCGTGCCATCAGCAGACCACAAAACCAGCGCTTGACGATACGACACCGCCAAAATATCCTTGGTTGGATGCCATTCGAGATCATCAATTGTATTAAATGCATCAATGTTAACCGCTAGTTGCCGTAGGCGCTTACCATCCACGGTATAGATCGAAACAACCGATTGATCTTCTTTGTTTAAGTCAAGATGAGCAACGGCCAATCGATCGCCACGCGAATTCCAAGCAAACTCGCTGCCAGCTTCTGGTAGTTTAATCGTATGCACCAAGGTTGGTTTATCCACAGGTGCTAGTTGCTCAAGCGTAAATGGACGACTCGCCCAATAGAAGTAGCCAGCGGCACTAGCAAGCACGGCTAGCAACATGCCAATGCTCAGCACAGTATGCCAACGAATTCGGGTTTGCATTATCAATTCCTCTCGTGGTTACTCAGGAAACTGCCACAACTGAATCTCATCAGTGAGCAGAATTGCCAAAATTAGCTTAGACGGATGCCAAGCAACATAGTAAATCGTTTCATCAAACTTAATCGTAGGGTATAATTCAAAGTTATGGCTTTGATGATTCAACATTCGCAATTCAGATGTTGGTTGATAGATAATCGTATGGTTACTGGCAGGGTTAATCGCAAGAACATCACCAGCTATCCGATCAACTGGCAATTCAGTTAGTTGATTATTCTTCCATAGAGTAATAGCTTTTAGCGATGTTGGAACGGCAGCAATAGTATGATGCTGTTGATCAACATCCATTTCGGCATATTTACCTGCAATTAAGCTACTTAATATTTCTTTTTCGGTATCTAATACAAGAATTTCGTCGTTAGCAGTATGGATTACAATCTGATTTTCATCCAACCATTTGATATCTCGTGTAAAATTAATTGATTGAGATATTTGTTTAATCAATGCACCTGTATCATCAAATAGGGCAATTTGATGATAGTATTTACGATCAAATGCATAATATTGATTAACTGCTAATTGTTCGGTTTGTTGATTCCAATCTATATCCCAAAACGCAAATGTTATGTCACTATTAATTTGTTTGATGATCGTGCCATCGGCTGACCATAACACCAATCTTTCGTCGTAGGCAACAGCCAAAATATCCTTGGTTGGATGCCATTCTAGCTCGTTAATCCCAAGCCCCATAAAAAGGTGGGATCTAAAATCAGCCACGAGTTCACCAGCACTTGAATAAATCAGAATATTATTTTTATCGCTTGATACGGCTAATCGATCGCCACGCGAGTTCCATTGAACAATCCGATCAAATGGTTTTCTAGGGTCAGCTTTGATTGTATGCACTAGGGTTGGTGTATCCACAGGCGCTAGTTGCTCAAGCGTAAATGGTCGGCTTGCCCAATAGAAGTAGCCAGCGGCGCTAGCAAGCACGGCTAGCAACATGCCGATGCTCAACGCGGTGTGCCAACGCGGTTTGAGGTTGGTAAGGATAGGCATATTCTCTCCTACTCAAGCTATCGTTACACAGATCATACAAGACGTTGCTCCAAAATGTTGCATGATTTGCTGGTGGATAAAAAAACTCCCTTGGTACAACGACCAAAGGAGTGCAACCTACGCCAGACTTAGGCGGTTGGCGGGCGCAGATAGGTACGATCGGGTAAGCTGGCTAGCTCACTCTCCTCGTTTTCAGCATCATCCTCTAAAACAGGCATGGGTGCTTGAAATTGCTGCAGGGCATCGAGCACTTTGCTGACATTCTGCATCAAATCGCGAATTTCTTGGCGTAGCTCGTGTTCTTCGTGCAACGCTTCGCCAAACGGCCACGATTGACGGCCAGTCACCGTGCCAACAAAAGCCATATATTCGCCAGTGAAATGCAATTGCACATCAATATCGAGCGGCTGAAAATCAAAAGTTTTGTCTTTGGTTGCAATCTGAATCGCTTCGGTCAATTGGGGAATATTGACGACATTGAAGCGTTGTTCTTCAGTTAATGGAATCGCATAGGTCAGATCAAAATCGAGATCAACGTTGTAGGCACAGCCTTCAATTGCGTGCAAACATGGCTCGTCACTATCATGATACAGCGCACAAATGGCATCACTGCCCATCACCGAAATCGCCGTAAGCGCAGCATCCCAGGTAAAACTAATCGTCGCAACCACATGTTCCATATGGTGATCGCGCTGCTTGGCAGGCTGACAACTAATGCTCAACGTCCGCGATAACGAATGTGGATCTAGCTGTTCCTGCGAAAATTGAATCGCCAAACCTGCTCGCTCCGCCTCGCTAATTAATACTGTCACCACCGCTTCATACGTTAACATCTTCGCTCCTTTCAGCGAGGCTTGTTTTGTTCATGGTCATTATAGCACTCTCAACCATGGCTCAACACTCGCCGCACGGATGTTAACACACTATGCCAAAACTGCTGCTAAAAAGCGATCGGTCACATGCTCCCAAGCATATTGTTGAACATGCTGCAAACCATAATCGCGGTAGCGCTGTTGTAGCTCGGGGTTTTGCAATAGCTCAATCAACGCCTCGGCGATTGCCGTTACATCGCTTGGCTCCACCAACGTGCCAGCCTGACCATGCGGCACAACCTCGGGAATCGCCGCAGCATTGGTGCTGACAATTGGCAAGCCACTAGCCATCGCCTCTAAAAAGACGATCCCAAAGCCTTCTTGGACGCTGGGCAAGCAGAAAATGCTGCTGCGCCCATACCACGCTCGCACTTCAGCATCATCGGCAATCGCGCCGAGCATGCGCACCGAGCTTTCGAGATTATAGGCTCGTACCACGCCACGCAACATATCGTGGTCAGGGCCATCGCCGATGATCACCAATTGGGCTTGGGGCACTTGTTCGATCACGCTGGCAAAGGCCCGAATCAAGTCAATCACATGTTTGCGTGGATATTGGCGGGCCACACATAGCACCGTCCATGGATCGCGCTGGCTACTGTGGGCTTGCTCCTGCCACAAACTCAAATCGATGCCCTCGGGCACAATCCCAATCTTGCTGATCGTCACAGCATAATGCGCATGAATCATCTGGCGGCAATATTCGCTGGTTGAAATAACCTTGGGGGCACGCCGCGCATTGATCAATTCAATCCGCGAGAGCGACCAGAGCAACGCCCGAATAAAGCCTTGTTCATGGCGCTGTTCTTCGGCAATTACGCCTTTGATGCTACAGATATAGGGCACATTTAAGCGCTGGGCAACTCGGAATCCATCAATATCAAAACCAACCACCAAATCATAGCGGTGGTTGGCAAGGCGACGCGGCAATTGCCAATTGTAATAAAGGCGGCGCAAGGTTAAATTACGCGGCCAATTGCCAGTTGGCACAATCCGATCAACTACATGGCCACGGGCTTGCAAGGTACGCGCTAAACCGCCGATTGCCGCCGCCGTGCCGCTGCCATCAACCACCGCCTGTAACCACGAATCCAAGAACGCAATTCGCAATTGCTGCATAGCACCTACATGTATTCAAGGCTAACGCGCTTAATCAATGCCACTTTTTAGCGTTAGCATATAACCAATCAAATCATTAATATCTTGGGTTGATAATTTTTGGGCATAATCGCGCGGCATAATGCCCTCTTGAAAGCCGCCCACCAACTCTTTATCTGGCTCGGTCAGCGAGAGCCGCAGATAATCGATCGCGCTCGTGCCATCGGGGCGTTGCGCAGCACGATTACCAATATTCGAGAGATTTTGGCCGATGCCTTGGCCGGCTTCGCCAGCAACATCACTATGACAATCGACACATGCTTCAAGTTGATCGAGCGTCAATACTTCGGCTCCCTGAAAAATGCGTTTGCCGCGCTCAGCATTACCCACGCTGGTACTATCGTTGGCCGCGCCACAGCCCAGCAACAGCAAGCCCACCACAAAATAGCCAAATCGTCGCATTAACGCACTCCATTATAGGTGATTCGGTAGATTGCACTCGTACCGAAATCGGCGATATACAAGTTGCCATCGGGGCCAGTAATCACATCAATCGGGTAGAGCATACCATCAGCAAAGGTGGTTGATTTGGCCAGATAATCGCCGTTGCTGGTTTGCCCAACTTCAATGTGTACGACCTCGCCCGTCTGCCACAGCGTCAAAAAGGCGCTATCGCTATAGATTTGCGGATATTGATTGCCACTATAAAACGTAACGCCCGTTGGCACCGAGTGAGCGGGAAAGCTGATCAATGCGCCGCGTGTGCCACCGTCGCTGGGCGGGTCGCCAAAAAAGTAGGGGTAGCCGTAGTGTTCGCCTTCAACCAAATAATTAAATTCATCTGGCGGATCATTGCCCTCAACTGAGCTAGGGCCATTATCGCCCCCAAACAGCGCCCCATCGGCATTGAAAGCGACATCAAACACATTGCCCAAGCCCCGCGCATAGGGGCGCAAATCAGTGCCATCGGGATTAACCGATAAAACGCTGGCGGCTAATTCATTTTCCTCAAATTTACCGTCGGTGGTGCTGCCAACCCCAAAATACAAGCGGCCATCGGGGCCAAAGGCCAAGCCGTTGTTGGAGTGTGGCTGCAAAATCATTGAGGGCAAATTATCAACCACGATGCGGCGACTATCGGCTACGCCATCGCCATCGCTATCGCGCAAGGCCTCGATTTTGCCTGAACTAGCACAATACAACTCGCCATCGCGCCAAACCAAGCCGACCAACAAATCAAAATCGCCAGCCCATTTGCTCAAACTATCAATCTGCTGATCATTATTTTGGTCGCGGCCAATCCACAAATCGCCAGCAATATCGGCGATGTATAGTTCGTTTTCTGCTCCAAAGGCAATCGCCGTAGGATTATCCATCGTGCCACGGGCGTAGACGCTCCATTCAAAGCCTTCGGGCACGTTGATCACCCGCAAATCAGGGTTGCGTTCACGCTCGCGCTCGGGAATGCTGGTTTGCCACATGGCGTAAAAGGCGGGCGTGGCGATTAATGGCATGCCAAAGAGCAACAATAAGGCTAAGCCTCGTCGGTGCAATTGCTGATCGATGCTGTAGCGCACTTGTTTGGCTAGCCACCATAACACAAATGCGACAAGCACTAATGCACCAAGCACGGCCGCCGCTTGGCTCAGCAAATCCCAAAATTTCACCCGAATTAATGGATCGCCAATCCCAATTGGATAAGTGCTGAGCAAGCCTTGAAATACCAGCAAGATCAAGCCTTGCACGGCAATTGCGAGGCCAATCCAGCGCCAACGGCCTGCTTGGCGCATAAGCAATAATCCGCCAATCATCGCCCCCAGCCAAAGTGATAGCAGCACCAAGGTTGCAATATTCAGCAGCATCGTGATTAATCCTTTGTATGTGCACCAAAACGATGACTGGCACATGCCAGCCAAGGTGGGTTGTTTGAAGTTTCAGGGAGTTGGTAGCAGGGCTACTAGGCTCAGTATATCATGGCTGCTGGGGCGATTTGGGTGAAGCATTAGTCCCAAAAGCATGGCGAATTTGGGCGATTTGGCTTGCGCAATCGTCAAGGCTCAGGCGCTCGACCGCTAGTTCGACCCGTTGCCAACTGCTTTGGGCGAGTTCAAATGGCAATGTTTGGCCGTTGGCATCCCAAATGGTTTGCGAACGTGGGGTCGTGCCAAACCATGGAATATCGCCTTGCCACAGTGCAGTTTGCTCTGTTTGCAGAAACGGCTTCAAATGCGGTCGCTCAGGGATGCTTAGCCACAAATGGTCAAACAAGCAATCGCGATCAACTGCATCGCGCAGCCGATTGGGATGGCTGGCATGGCGCAGTAAAATCGCATAACTATTTGATGGACGGGCAATCACCCGAATCGTGGTATCGGCACAAACGGCGAGAATCTTGCTCAACAACTCGGCTTTGGCACTCAACAAGCATAAATAGGTGGTGCGGAAGCCTTGCTCAACCTCAGCGGCATAGTCTAGCGGATCAATCAGGAGCTTGCTACAGGTTGGTAGATTGTGGGCAGCTGGCACAGCGGTCGGGGCATAGCGCAAAGCCATTTGATCAGTATTGGTCTCATCCCACACTGGCTGAGGCAAGGGCAGGGTTTGCTCGGCATTGCCCGCGATGCCACTCATATCGACCCCAGGATGTTGCTCGGTGGCAAAGTGCAAGCGTGGTAACAAGCCAACTTGTTCAGCCTCGATCAATTCGTTGGTGTTGCTCAATAATAGGGGATGGCACAAGCCTTCGAGGTCAATCAAGACCGGATATTCGCCGACGGCAATCACATTTTCATAATGCACATCGCAAGCTTGTAACACCAAAAGCAAGGCCAATAATGCTCCATGGCGTTGAAAAAAACGCCGTACCGCCGCCGCATCGGCACATGGCAAGGCTTGCAACCATTCTGTCCAGCCATAATTGCCACAATCGAGCACCTTCAAACCACGTAATTGGATGGTTTGCGGTTGTTGGTTGTGCCACGCTAAAACCTGATTAAAGGCAACTTCGGTGCTCAGCGAACGCGGTTTGTAGGCCAAATGTTGGCCACTGGCAAAATCCAAGCGGCAAACACTCTTGCCCGCATGGCGATCGCCCAAGCTTTCCAAGCCTGTCCATTCGGCAAGTTCAAGCCCAAAATGCTGTTGAAGTTGCTGCCAATCGTGGGCGAGATGTTGGGCAATTTGGCTGATAAAATTAATCGTCGTTTGGCATTCGTGCACCAAACTCCGCAGCAACACTGGATAATCAGCCAATAGATCGAGCAAATCGCCGATCTGGCTATAACGTTTGATAAAATATTCAAAGCGATCTTGGCTGGTCGCCCCGTGGAGTTGGCCGCGCAAACGGGCTACATTCAGCTCAAGCACCATGGTTTGGGCAGTTAATTGGGCTAAACGTTGCACGAGCGCCTTGCCAATCGCCGCCTGCAAGCTCGGCCAAGCATGTTTAACCTGTGCTTGTTGCAAGGCTTGTTCAATGTGCGCTAGGCAATAATC
Source organism: Herpetosiphon sp. (assembly GCF_003512625.1). NCBI lineage: Bacteria > Bacillati > Chloroflexota > Chloroflexia > Herpetosiphonales > Herpetosiphonaceae > Herpetosiphon > Herpetosiphon sp. Next base: position 36,328 of record NZ_DOPT01000033.1, read on the forward strand.
GACGATTGGCCAGAGTGGATAGCCCAAGTTTGGTTGGTTGAGCCAGCGTGGATGCGGACGAGCTTGCCATTCGCGCCATGCTGTGAGGGTTTCGGCCCATGGCGGAGCAGCAACCACAACGGCGGGATCAAGCAAAGCTTGGAATTGCAGATCATCCAATCCATCCAGCGCCAGCCGTGCCTGCCACCAGAGCGTTTGCTCGAATGGGGCTTGCTTGCGCCAACGTTGGTAACGCGAGCTGGTTCGAGCGCCAAGCTCGCTCAAACCAAGCGATCGGCGCTCGCGTAGATTCAGGCTTGCCAACCAATTCATGTGCGCAGCTCACGCAGTTTCAGGCTAGGCATCTGGTCGAGTAATTGGGCAACAATTGGCTCGGCTGGCAAGTTTGATTGATCAGGCTGTGCTAGAGCCTGTTGAATCTGTTGCCAACGAGCTTGTTGATTGTTCCAGCGCCGCAAGCCATATTCGTGGCGCAACTGTTCGAGCGCAGCGACAACAGGCGCGATTGTCTTGCCATAGCCCATGGTTGTCAAACAAAATGCCAAGGTTTCAAGCGATTGAATTAAGCCTTCGGGGTTGCCGATGGTACGATAGCCTTGAATTGCTTGGTTAATTTGCTCTAACGCTGGGCTATAGTGGCCTTGAATCGCATCGACCAGCGCCAAACCACGCAAGGCATTGGCAATACCTGTGCCAAATTGCATGCTGCGGCCTAACTCCAAGGCTTGGGTAAATAACTGGCGGGCTACCACGTATTGGGCTTGTTCGACAGCCAACTGTGCCTGCACCGCCAACACCATACACACCATATGCTTGCTACCAAGATCTTGGCTCATCTGGGCAGCTTTGCTCAAATAACAGGCGGCTTGCTCCAATTCGCCTGCGGCCAGCGTGGCATAGCCTTGGTACATCAGGGCAAAACCAATCACGGTTTTATTGCTCATCTGCTCGGCGATGGCCTGACTTTCGCTGAAACAACGCTGGGCGGTGGCATAATCGCCACGGTAGAGCGCCAATTTACCTTGATGTTGCAGAACCATTGAGATGCGATTTTCATAATGCTGTTGCTGACAGAGCACTTTGCTTTGTTCAAGCAACTCGGCAGCTTGGCTCAATTCACCACGATCAAGCTGAAGCGCCCCAAGATTACAGACCAAACTACTAATCGCCATCGATAGATCAAGTTTGCGCCAAATTTGCAAACTATCGTTGAGCAAAGCCTCAGATTGGGCATATTGGCCTTGCCAATGAGCAATTAAGCCCAAATTATTGTAGACCCGCGCCATGCCAACCTGATCATTGGCAGTTTCGATCAGCTGGCGGCTTTGCGAGAAGGTTTGGGCGGCATCGCCATAATCGCCTTGATGATAGGCCAAGTAGCCCGCAGCATTGAGTGCCTCGATCCAGAGGGTTGGCTCAAGCGTAGTTTGGGTGGTTTGGGCTTGCTCAATTGCTTGAGCCAGCCAACGCCGACCCTCACCAGCATAGCCGCGCAAATACCACAAATCGGCCAAACTGGTAGCAAGCTGAACATTTTGTTCGATTTGGCGTTGGGTAAAGAAAAATTCTAAGGCCGCCCGAAAATTGAATAAATCGCGCTCAAAACGATCGCCAGCGGTCACATGTTGGTTATGCTGACTGAGATCGGCTTGGAGGATTTGCGCCAACTGCAAATAATATTGGGCATGGCGTTGGGCAGCTTGGATCAACAAACCAGCGTGTTGCAACATCTCGCGGGCATATTCGCGCAACACATTCAACATCTCAAAGCGCGTTTCGCCCTGTTGATCAGCCTTGGCGTAGAGCAAACTTTTATCGGCGAGGGTATTTAAGCCATCGAGCAAATCGAGTGCCCAAGCTTGCTCAGCCCCGACGGCGGCAAGTGACTCAAGCGTACAGCTTTGTGGAAAAACCCCGACATGCATAAACATCTGCTGATCGCTTGGCTCAAGCAGATCGACACTCCAACGAATTGCATCACGCAGGGTGCGTTGGCGCGGCGGATGATCAGACGATCGGCTAGTTAAGACGGTTAATTGATGCTCAAGATGGCGCAACATCGCTTTGGGTGCCAGCAACATACTGCGGGCAGCAATCAACTCAATACTCAACGGCAGGCCATCAAGCTGGCGACAAACGGCACTAATATCGTGCAGACTGGTTTCGTTAATCTCAAAATCGGGATTGACGGCCTGTGCTCGCTCAATAAACAGTGCTACAGCTGGCGAGAACGTGGCGCTTGGCTCATCGCTGACGGGAGTTGCGATAGCCAACGGCGCAACCGCAAAACGGCGTTCACGGCGTAAGCGCAAAGCCTCGCGGCTAGTGACCAACACCTTCAGCCCATAACAAGCCTGAATCAGCTGATCGATTGAGCTAGCGGCGGGCAACACCTGCTCGAAATTATCCAGCACCAATAATAATTCACGGTCGTACAAAAAATTTTTGAGATCTTCGAAGCTGCGACGAATGCCAGTTTCTTTGATTCCTAGGGTTTGCGCGATCACGCTCAACACATCTTGAGGATTGGTTACGGGAGCGAGGGCTACGACAAACACCCCATGGCGGAAGCGCTCAAGTTGTTGTTGGGCTACTTGCAACGCTAAACGAGTTTTGCCAACCCCGGGCGGGCCAACCAAAGTTAATAAACGCACATGCTCGTTGGCCAAACGCTCATTGATGGTCGCAACATCAGCATCACGACCAATCAATGGATTGGGTAAATCAACCAAATTGTGGGGTGGTTGATCGACCACAAAATTGACCCGTGCAGCACCTGGCGTTTGGTCAGACCATACTGGCCCAGTGGTTGTTTCCGAACGCGCAAAATGAACAAATGCTGTATGTTCAGCTTCAGGAACATTACAACATTGGGCTAAGCGCTGAGCAATCTGGGTTGAAGGCTTAAGCGTATTAGCTTCAATTTTACGAATCGTGACCGTGGCACAGCCAACCAAATGAGCCAACTCGTCTTGGGTCAGATCGAGGGTCTTTCGGCGTTGTTTAAGCCACATTCCAAAAGAGGCATCAAGCTTAGTCATATACGCTGTCCAGTGTGCTGTGGAAGTCAGGAAAGTAAGGACATTTGGTAATTGCCAGCTTACTGTTCGTCGGTGTTAACGGCGCAGGGAACCGCACTAGTAACCGAAGTCATGGTTGGAATGATGCTGCATTCGACTAAGGTACCACCTTGAATTTGGCGCAATTCTTCATCGCTCAACTCAGTCATTCCGGCAGGATTCGCAGGCATTGGCTGGGGTTTAGTGGGTTCAGCCTCAGGATTTTGATCAGCATTATTCCACGCGTTGATCGTTTCTTCATGCGACATGCTGGGTCTCCTTTGATTTTTAGGGTGGGTTTAATCGGGAGGTTGTTAGATGCCCTAGTATACGGTTAAAATATGGTTATTGGCAAGCGTAGTTTGAGCGATAGCGCTATATCGGTTTTTATATCGGTTTTGGACTAGTTGGCAAAGCCCAACTATGGTTAAATGGGGCCAGTTTCGCAGGAGGACACCCCAATGAATGACCACAGCCAAACCACTCTGATTCCAAACACCAGCCTGTTTCGCTCAGCTGCGCTAACCTCATATGTTGCTCATCATCAAGAGCAGGTTGTCCAAGAGCGGATTTCGCCGCTGTTGCTGCGTAGTTTGTGGTTGCTGGTCGCGGTGCTTTCTGTCAGCTTAGTTGTGGTTGGTGCACCGATCGTAAACCTCTAGCCCCGGACAACCTTGCGCTACAAGCAAGGTTTGGCAATGTTGAAACGTTGGTTGGCAAGCTTCAAACGGCGACGGGTTCCAGTTTTACTCCAATTAAGTGCAATTGAATGTGGTGCTGCATGTTTGGCCATGGTGCTTTCCTATTGGGGGCGAGCAACCTCAGTTGCCGAAGCTCGCGAGGTCTGTCGGCCATCGCGTGATGGCTTGAGTGCCCAAACAATTGCGGCTGCTGGCCGACATTATGGCCTGATTGTGCGAGCCTTTGCCCTACAAAACCTCGATTTTGGCTCACTCCAACTCCCAGCAATTTTGCATTGGAATTTTAATCATTTTGTGGTGCTTGAACAATGGTCACCACGCGGCGCAACCATCGTTGATCCTGCCTTGGGTCGGCGTTTTGTTGAGTTAAGCGAGCTTGACCAACGCTTCACTGGGATTGTGCTCAGTTGCCAGCCTGGCCCCAATTTTGAGCAACGCCAGCGCTCCAACACCAACCAATGGCGCTTGATTCGCTCAACCCTTTTAGCCAAACCTAGTTTATTGGGGCAAATTATCGTGGCCTCAGGCTTGTTGCAATTGGTCGGGCTGGCCCTGCCATTGCTGACCAAAAGTTTGGTGCAGCAAGTAACCTTGCCAAGTTTCGAGGTCTTGCTTGGGCGAGTATTAATTGGCTTGGGCTTAATCATCAGCATTCGCTTTTTGATTCAATATATGCGCAGCCTGTTGTTAATTCAGCTACAACTGCGTTTTGATACCGATTTAAGCGAGCATTTTTTAAGCCATTTATTGCGCTTGCCCTTGGCTTTTTTTGAACAACGCAGTAGCGGCGATTTATTGCTACGCCTAACTAGCAACAGCACAATTCGCGAATTGATTACCAACCAAGTGCTGTCAGTCGTGCTCGATGGCGGGTTAATGTTGGTGTATGGTGGCTTGTTGTTTTGGCAAAGTGGCAGTTTTGGCTTGACTGTCGCGATCATTGCCTTGCTCCAAGTGGCAATTATTTGGCTGACTCAAGGCCGTTTACGCCCGCTGGTCGAGACCGATTTGTTGGAGCAAAGCGAAGCCCAAAGCTACTTAGTCGAATTACTCAGCGGCATCACCACAATCAAAGCCATGGGCGTGGAGCATTATGCGTTTGGCTATTGGCAAAATTTGGCTCGTCGCCAGCGTAACACCAGCCTGCGCCGCCAGCGTCTGAGTGCGATTGTCGATAGTATGTTGGGCACGCTGCAAACCGCCACGCCATTAATTTTGCTGTGGGTTGGCTTACGCGAAGTGCATCAAGGCCAGATGGATTTAAGTACGATGCTGGCATTAAATGCGATTGGCACCTTGGCCCTCGCGCCGTTGGTCACATTAATTAGCCAAGGCCAGCGCTTGCAATTATTAACCAGCTATCTCGAACGATTAAATGATGTGTTGATGGCCCAGCCTGAGCCAGATGGCAGCTTCGCGCCTGAAGCAAACTTGCAAGGCGCAATTCGGCTGGAAAACGTAAGTTTTGGCTACAACCCACATACTGCGCCGATTCTGCGTGATATTTCGTTGCAGATTGCGCCAGGCCAAAAAGTTGCCTTGGTTGGGCGAACTGGCTCGGGCAAAAGCACGCTTGCCAAATTATTGTTGGGTTTGTATCAGCCCAGCAGCGGCCAGATTTTGATCGACGAACGCCCGATCGAGGACTATGATCGTCAAGCCTTGCGTCAGCAATTTGGGGTCGTGCTCCAAGATGCCTTTTTATTTAGCGGCTCGATTCGCCAAAATATCAATTTGCAACGGGCCAGTTTGCCAGCCGCCCAACTGATTGCGGCCAGCCAACGAGCTGGCTTACACAGCGACATTGTGAGCATGCCAATGGGCTATGAAACACGAGTTGGCGAGGCGGCAGGCGGAATTTCGGGCGGCCAACGCCAACGGATCGCACTGGCCCGCGCCTTATTGCGCCAACCTGCAATTTTAATTTTGGATGAAGCTACCAGCCAACTTGATACCCTGACCGAACAGATTGTTGAGCAACAACTGAATCAACTCAATTGTACGCGGATTGTGATTGCCCATCGCCTGAGCACGGTCAAAAATGCCGATTTGATTATCGTGCTGGATCGTGGGCAAATTGCTGAACAAGGCACGCATAGCGAGTTAGTGGGCACTAATGGAGTTTACGCCAAGATGGTGCTCAATCAACAACCTACATAGCATCAATGTGTGGCAGGCTGAGCACCAGCACGAACGCTACAAAATACCGTAGCGTTCGCGCCAAAAATCCAGCACTTCTTGCACAATTTGCTCCATACCAATTTGTGGCTCCCAGCCAGTGGCTTGGCGCAATTTGCTGTTATCGCCTTGCAAAATTGGCTCATCGACTGGGCGTAAACGGCTTGGGTCGAGCCTAACTTCGATAGGCACACGCCCGAATCGTCGCACCAACTCCACAATATCGCCAATGCGGGTAGCCACGCCTGAACACAGATTGTAAACCTCGCCAGGAGGCGCTTTTTCGAGCAGCAGCCACAAAGCCCGGGCCACATCGCTGAAATGGCTGAAATCGCGCTGTGGCTCCAAATTGCCAACATGGATCACTGGCTCGCTCTGGCCTGCTTCAATTGCCGCCATCTGCTGGCAAAATGTTTGAATCGAGCAGCGATCGCCTTGGCGTGGCCCAACATGATTAAACGAGCGTGTAACCACCACATGCAAGCCATATGATTGATGATATTGCAAACCCAACATTTCGGCGGCGGCCTTGCTCACGCCATATGGGCTGCCTGGGCGCAAGGGGTGGCTCTCCTTAATCGGCACATCAGCCGGATTAACGATGCCATACTGGGCGCTGGTGCAAGCAATATGCAAACGGGCTTGGGGTACGGTAACCCGTACCGCCTCTAAAATATTTAAGGTTCCTTCGGTGTTGGCACGTAAGGTGGTAACTGGAGCATCCCATGAGGCGCTAGGGTAGCTTTGGGCCGCAAGGTGAAAAATGCGCTCTGGCTGCACGCGCCGCAGCAAGGTAGCCATCGCAAAGGCATCTTCAATATCGCCTTCGTGGAAGGTTACTTTGCCTTGCAAATGCTCAATTGGCCGTGGATCGGAGCGCCAACGCTTGAGCGCATGAATTTCGAGATCAGGCAAGGTTAACAGATAATCGGCGAGAAAACTACCAACTGGCCCAGTAATGCCAGTAATCAAAACACGCATTAGAGTTCCTCAGTAGGTACATAGCAGCGTAGCAGGGTCACCGAGTTGGCAACTTCGTAGGTGTATGCGCCCAAACTTGCTGGCAAAACCAAGGTTGTGCCTAGCGTTAATTCCCAAACCCCATGAAATGAGCGCAAGGTGGCCGAGCCATCGATCACCGTGATAATTTCAAAGCTGGTGGGCAAGGTTGCCGAATCGACACGGCCATGCAATTGCCAACGCTCCATGGCAAAATAGCGACATTTAACCAGCAACGTTCGACGTGAATCAAGTCGGGTTGGTGGAGTTTCAGCGGGAGCCGAGGCCGCATAATCCAGCACATCCAAGGCTCGTTCGATGTGCATCTCACGAGGCCGACCATAATCATAAATTCGATAGGTCAGATCGGAGGTTTGCTGAATTTCAAACAGCATCACGCCAGCATTGATCGCGTGGATCGTACCAGCAGGCACGAAAATCGTGGTTCCAGCGTGGGCGGGCACATAACGCAGCAGTTCGGGCAAGCGATCATTGGCGATTAATTCGCTGCATTGTTCGCGGCTGGTTTGGTGATTAAAGCCATGAATCAATTGGGCATTGGCTTCAGTTTGCAGCAAATACCATGCTTCGGTTTTGCCATTGAAACCAGTAGTGGCCTCGACCGTGTGGGCATACACATCGTTGGGGTGCACCTGCACCGACAAATGATCGGCGGCATCAATAAATTTAGCCAGCAAGGGAAATTGGCTGCCTGAGCGCTCAAATGGCACGCTGCCAAGCAATAATGCCCCATAGCGTTCGGCGGCGGCGGCTAAGGTTTGGCCTTGCAATGGGCCAGCGGCGATGATATTTTCGGCATAGACCAGCCAAATCTCGCCCAACGGACTAGGGGCATTTGGCAAGTTCAGCCATTGAGCAAGGCGATTGCCGCCCCAAACACGGCTATCGTAGCGGGCTTCGAGTTGGATGGGTGGTAAGGTTTTCGCTTCCATAATTACTATCTTCTAAAGATCGCAACGACGCTGAGGTAAGCTCACCCCAGCGTCGTTCCATCGATCAATCGTGATAACGCTAGCGATGAATAAAACTCGTCCAAGTGCGATATTCGCGGCCTTCAAAGGTCGCAACCACTTCAACCGGAATCGTGCCAATCGGCAGATCGCGCACATGGAACACAAAACTGGCAGTGCCATCAAGCCCAGTTGTATGGCCGGTGCCTGGAATCCGTTCGCTGCCAATATAGCGGTAGATATTGACAAATGCTGGATGCGCCGCCTCGCCATTGACGATCAAGCGCACACAAATCACTTCATCCTCGGGCGGGCTGACCACGGGCAAGGTGGCCCATGCTTGAAGGCCCTCGATTGGCGCTGGCACATTGATATGACAAGGCCGATCGGGGAATGGCACATTGATTGGAATCGGCAGAACCGCAGTTGGAATGGCGGTTGGCTCGATTGGCGCTGGAGTTGGCACAACTGGGATCGTCGGGGTTGGGGTTGGGCGTGGCTCTTGCTCGCGTTGGCGATATTCAACCCCAACCAACCCTAGCACGACCAAATTGCTTTGGTGCAATTCCATGCGGCCCCGCTCGAACCATTGAAACGAAATTGGGTTGCCAGCAGGATCACGGCCAACCAGCAACGGACTGATTGGCAAGCCATAAATTTCGAGGCTGGTTGCACCTGGCGTTGTGCCCACAGTTTCCCATTTGGTACGAAACGGCTCACAAACATTAAAGCCAGTGCGCTCGAAATAGCGGCAACCAGCGCGGGCAGTTTCGCGTTCATGGGCGATGCGATAGAGTTCTGCCCCCAAACGCCCAAGCTGCACCTCGAACTGGCGCGAGTGCTCAGGATGATATTCAAAGCGTGCTCGCTCGAAATATTGCACGGTAAAAATGCCGTTACTGGTTGTTTCACGAATTTCAGCAGTAATTGGATAGCCGAATTGACTTAGACCGCCGTTGGTCTCCCAATAGCGCCGAAATGCCCCGTTGATACACAACCCAGTGCTCGAAAAACACAATGGTTGTTCAACGGCAGGCGGCTGATCATCATCTTCGGGGTTTTGGGCGGCAACCGGTTGCCAGCGCCAACTCGCCCAACTCACACAGATAAGTATCAACCCTAGCCCAAAGGCGAGCCGCCAACGGTGCATACGTCAATCCCCCTCACTAGGCAATATTGGTTTGAGCGCTCAAGGCAGTCAGGCGGGCGCGTAAGGCCAACATTGCTGCTAAATTGCGCATCAAACGATAACCAAAAATTGGATCTTGCTCACAACGATTGAGAATTGCAGCCTGCGAAATGCAAATCACCCGCACGCCTGCATCGCCTGCTTGGAGTCGCGCCGAACGCACACCGCCATCGACCAACGCCAATTCACCAGCAATTTCGTCGGCAAACAAGGTGGCAAGTTTACGCTCTGGGCCTTCGGCTCCGAGGCTGCTTGGGTCGAGCCACACTTCCAAATGACCGCGCACCACCACATACAGATCGTTTTCGCTGGATTGTTGGGCTGAAAGCACTACCGCTGGCTCGAGTTGCTGAATCGTGGCGTGATCAGCCAAGAATGCTAAATCGTCGGGTCGCATTTGTTCAAATAAGGGAACATCGGCCAAACGTTGGGCGATTTCGGCTGGGGTCGGTTGCTCAGATGAATCTGGCTGCAATGCCATAAGGCCTCCAAACTAGCTTCATGCCTGTATTCTAGCGGTTCTTGAAGTGATCGGCAACATTGGCCTAATTTTGGCGTACAATGCTGACAGACCAACGGTCATCCCCCCAAATCGTGAGCAAACTATGTTAATATCCCCATACTGGCGATTTTGGTGGGACTCTGGAACTATATCATGCGGCGTGGTAATGGCATAGTCTGTGCTTTATAGCTAATCAGAATATCGCAATAAAAATTGACACATTACAAACAACGTTAAAAGGAGGTCACAGGGTGCACTGTCCTCATTGTAATGCACCCTGTCGCTACATTGGCGAGCAACGGGGCGCTGAAAAGTATAATCGTGGCCGGAAGATGTTGTTGTGGACGTGTGTTGCTTGTGGTTCAACGTTAAGCCAATTGGTCGATAAGGACACGCCGATTCCGTCGGTTGGCACGCTTTCGTCGCAGCAACAAACCAAAACAACCGTCATCAGTGGTCGCTCTGCACGAGACTAAGTTGCTGGGCATCAAATGTTAGGTCGAGGTTTTGGCCTTGATCAAGCTGATAGTTGCTCGGTAGATCGAGTTGCAATCCACCATGCGCATAGCGCCATTCAATTCGTTGATGGCTACCACGAAAACTTTGGCCAACCACTTGGCCGCGATAGCTGGCTGTTGCGCTTGGCGCTAGCTGGGCGGCCTCAGGCCGAATCAGCAAATAGGCTGCTTGGGTTTGCGAGCTTTGAATTTCAAATTGGCCTAAATTGGTTTCGACCAGCTGTAACTCAGGGCTAAGGCTGGTTTGCTTCACAATTGGTAATAAATTGGTCAGGCTCAAAAATCGTGCTACAAAGGCAGTTTTGGGCTGTTGATAGATCGCTTGGGGCGTGTCCAGTTGCACAATTTGGCCTGCATTCATCACAGCCAAGCGATCAGCAACCACAAACGCTTCATTTTGATCATGGGTAACATAGATCGCTGTCACTTCAGCTGCTTTGATAATCCGGCGCAATTCCTCAGTTAAGCGTTCGCGTAACGTCCGATCCAACGATCCCAATGGTTCATCGAGCATCAATAATTGTGGGCGCGGCGCTAATGAACGCGCCAAAGCCACGCGCTGGCGCTCGCCACCCGATAATTCGAGCACCGAGCGTTGTTGATAGCCAACTAAGCCAACCAATTCGAGCATTTCAGCGACCCGCTGTTGGCGTTGAAGTTTGGCCATGCCTTCCATGCGCAGGCCAAATTCAATGTTTTCGCCAACATTACGATGCGGAAACAGCGCCCAATCTTGGAACATCAGGCCAAAATTGCGCCGATGAATTGGAATCGGATTGAGCGGTTGGCCATGCAACAACAACTGGCCTTGATCAGCAGATTCAAGGCCAGCAATAATGCGTAAGAGGGTCGATTTACCACAACCACTGGGGCCAAGCAAGGCCAAAATTTCACCACGATTGATCGTTAGTTCAATCTCGCGTAAGACGATTGTTTGTTCAAACTGCTTACGAATGCCTTGCATGTGCAACATAGTTTATCCACGACTGCGTTGAGTGAGGCCAATGCCAAGCAATAGTATAGCAAGAATTGCCGCACCAACCAACCAATTGCTTTGTGGTGCTGGGGCCGCACTGGTATCGGGCAAGACTGCGGGAATAACTGTAGGCGTGGTGGTACTGCCAGTGCCTTGTTCCGGCGTGAGCGTGGCAATTGCTTCAATCGTGGCGGTGCTGCTGATCGCAACGGTTGGCGTAGTAATCACCACTTCGGTGGCGCTGACGGCAATCGTCGCGGTCACTTGATTAATCGCCGTGGCGTTAGGCGTTGGCCGTGGCGTGCGAGTTGGGGTTGGTGTGCCAGGTGCACCAATAATCCGAATTGGCACATCATCGGCAGCCGGTGCGAGATCGTTCCCAAAGCTATCGCCAGCACCAACCACCCGAGCGCTATTGGTGGTTTCTTCAATCCCCTTGAGCGCCGTAAAGACTGTCGTGATCGAGATAAATTCGTTGGGTGGCAGGCGCATTGGGCGCGGCGGGGTCAGCACATTCGCCCACGTCAGGCGACCTGGTTCAATTGTATCGGGCATTGGTTCAGATGAAATAAATTGCAGCGCGGTTGGATCAAAGGTATCTTCCAACGGCAAACGCACCACATCAACTAAACCAGCATTTTGCACCCGAATTGTGAAGGTGATGCGTTGTCCAGCTTGGGGCAAAATGCCTGCATCGAGTGTTTTTTCGAGCGGTGTTTGGCCGCCAACTGCTTCATTATCGTGCTCAGCCTCGCCATCGCCCACCAAATTACCCAATGAATCGTAGGCATCATGGGTTGCGGCGTGGTTGACGACCCGTGGCGAGGGATGTTCAGCGGTGAAGCGCACCAAAATCACCACTTGTTCACCAGGAGCCAATGGCCCAGTCGTTTCCAGAATGTTATCCCAATTGATTACACCAGTGCTGGCGTTGTGGCTATCTTCGGCTGGAGTAGCATTGATATAGCCCAAAACCGAACGATCATAGGTATCGACAACTGGCAAGGTGATCACGGTGGTATGCCAATTGTTGGTGATGGTGATGGCAAAGGTCAGGGTTTCACCAACCATCACCACATTGCTCGATTTGAGCAAGGTTTTTTCAACCCGCAAGCCATTGCTTTGGGCAGCGGCGGGGCGTACCGAACCTCCAAAAAACAGAACTCCGACTACCAACAGAAAAAGTGCGGTCGTGATGGCCAACAACAAACCAAGCATGCGCGAACGAAGCATCATGTTGCTCCTTTGCGTTAATTAAAAAGTGGTTAAATACTACCATAGAACGTATCAAGTGTTGTAAAGGCTATAGGCTATAGGCTTTTGGCTGATGGAGATTGGGTGGAACTACGATTAACGCAGAGGCACAGGGCATAGATGGCGCTGGGCGAGGGGCTAGGGCAGAGGGATTGGTGACCATTGTTAATGCAATAAACCATGACACATAGAGCATAGAGGTAATGGTACAATAGCTTAACGACCACCTGCGTGGATCGCAGCTCTACCCTTGGAGGACACCATGGGATTACGCAATGCCGCCGTGAGGACGGCTGGACAATTGCCCGCTTAGCCACGCATTTTCGAGTAAATCGCAGTACGGTGTTCCGGTGGATTCAGCGTGACCAACCCGATGACCACTCCACGGCTCCCAAACGCCATGGCCGAATTGTTATCACCAAGGTCTATTGGGCCGCAGTACTGGCCTATCGCGATGCGAACCCGCATCACGGAACCCAGCACATTGCCCATGAACTCCACCCACAGTTTCCGACCGCCAATAAAGCCACCATCTGGCGGATTCTTCATGCCGCTGGACGGATCGGGCCACGACCAAAAAACATAGCGTGGCTCATGCCGATTGGGTGGCATTGACTGCAATTGGATATTCACGAAGTGTCCTTCGTGGATCTACCGCTATACTAGGCCCGTGGAGAACACCATGCTACGCAACAACGAACTATGGATCGCGATTGCCATCGCGGTAACCTCAACGATCATCGCGCGGTTGCCAGTACTGCATTGGCTGGTTTATCCGTTTGAGCTGTTCAATACCTTTGTGCATGAGCTTGGCCATGGCTTCGCTTCATTGCTGACTGGCGGCAAACTTGATCGGCTTGAAGTGTATTCAAATGGCGAGGGCGTGGCCTGGACTGCTGGCGGCATTCGCTGGATTGTGGCCAGTGCTGGCTATTTGAGTAGCGCCTTGGTTGGCGGCGCATTATTAATTCTTTCAGCACGGGGCATTAGCGCCGATCGCGTCACATTAATTATTGGAATTGCATTGTTTGTGCTGTGTGGCTTGTTTGTTCGCAATATTTTTGGAATTATTGTTGGTATTTTGCTGGCGGGTGCATTCATTGCCGCCAGTTATAAATTGGCGCTGCACTGGAACGAATGGCTGCTGTTGGTGTTGGGCGTGCAAACCATCTTAAATGCGCTCGATAGTTTATGGGATTTGCTGCGACTTTCATCCTACCGTCGTCACGTAACCAGCGATGCCCTCATTATGCAACAAGCAACTGGAGTTCCAGCAATTTTATGGGCATTGGTGTGGAGCGGCATCGCCTTATTGATTTTGTGGCAGGCCATTCGATTTGCCTACTTCCGTGACATTTAGCCCATTCAAGCGCCGCCAGATGTGATATGCTCTAGGGGTGATCGAAGTAACCCGGAGGCAATCGCTATGCTGGAGGAGATTTTCGCTCCGCAATCGGTGGCCGTGGTGGGAGCATCTCCCGATCCATCACGTCTTGGTCACCGTGTCCTCAAAAATGTAATCGACAATGGCTATAAAGGGCGAATCTACCCGATTCATCCTACTGCCAGTGCAGTTTTAGGCCAAACGGCCTACCCGTCGGTCGCTGCTGTTCCCGCTGATGTTGAATTGGCAGTTTTGGTTATTCCACCGCAGCATGTCTTAAATGTGGTCGAAGAATGCGGCCAAAAAGGCGTGCGCGGTTTAGTTGTGATCACCGCAGGATTCAAGGAAGTTGGCGGTGAAGGGGTTAAGCTTGAACACCAATTGGTAGAGATTGTGCAACGTTACGGCATGCGCATGGTCGGACCCAATTGTCTTGGTGTGATTGATACAGTCAGCGATTTGAATGCTTCGTTTGCAGCATTAATGCCCGCTGATGGTGAAATTGCCTTTATGTCGCAATCGGGCGCGGTCTGTACCGCCATCCTCGATTGGAGCAAAGAGGCCAATATTGGCTTTTCGCGCTTCGTCAGCCTTGGCAATAAATCCGATGTTGATGAAGTAGCATTGTTGCAGGCTTGGGGCAACGATCCCCAGAATAAAGTTATTTTGGCCTATTTGGAAGGCATTTCCGATGGCCCCGGCTTTATTCAGGCCGCCCGCGAAGTGACCAAACGTACACCCGTTATCGCGATCAAAAGCGGTACGACGGCAGCAGGCACGAGAGCAATTTCCTCGCACACCGGCTCGTTGGCTGGCAGCGAGAGCGCTTACGAATCGGCATTTGGCCAAAGCGGGATCATTCGTGCTCGCACAATGGAGCAATTGTTTGATTTTGCCTTGGTGTTTGCCTACCAACCCTTGCTGACTGGCTCGCGAATTGCGATTGTCACCAATGCTGGCGGACCTGGAATTATCGCCACCGATGCGATTGAGCGGGCTGGCTTGCAAATGGCCGAATTTACGCCCGCAACCATCAGCCAACTTCAAGCTACGTTGCCAGCCACCGCCAATGTCTATAATCCAATCGATGTCATCGGCGATGCCAAAGCTGATCGCTATCGAATTGGGATTGAGGCGGCCTTGACCGACCCGAATGTTGATGCGGTGTTAGTGCTGTTTACCCCGCAAGCTGGCAGCGAAGCCGAAGCCACGGTTGAAGCCATGGCCGAACTTTCAGCCAACCAAAGCAAACCAATTGTTGCCAGTTTTATGGGCGCATATAGCATTAAGCCTGCGCTCAAACTGCTCAATCAGTATAAAATCCCCAACTACGAATTCCCTGAACGAGCGGTATCAGCCTTGGAAGCTATGTGGCAACATCGCCGCTGGCGTGAACAACCAGCCATGACTTACGCTCGCTTCGATGTTGATAAAGCGCATGTCCGCGAGTTATTTGCTCAAGTACGCGAGGCAGGGCGGGTTGAGCTTGGCGAAATCGAGGCCCGTGAAGTGATGGCAGCCTATGGCATGCGTTTGCCCGACAGTCGGCTTTCGCGTTCGCCCGAAGAAGCCGCCGAAATTGCCAAGGAAATTGGTTTTCCGGTGGTGATGAAAATTAGCTCGCCCGATATTCTGCACAAAAGCGATATTGGCGGGGTACGTGTGGGGATTGCCGACCCGCAAGCTGCCAGCGATAGCTACGAACTAATCGCCTATCGTGCCCGCAAATTCAGCCCAAATGCTCGGATTTGGGGGGTTTTGGTGCAGGAAATGGCGCGTAAAGGCCGCGAAGTCTTGGTTGGGGTCAGCCGTGATCCGCAATTTGGGGCGCTAATCGGCGTGGGCATGGGCGGTATTTATGTCGAAGTGCTCAAAGATGTTGTATTTCGACTTGCGCCCTTGAGCCGCGAAGAAGTGCGCGAACAACTGCGGGCAATTCGTTCGTTTCCATTGTTGCAGGGCGTGCGTGGCGAGCAGACCGCCGATTTAGAAGCCGTTGAAGATATTGTGCTGCGGGTCAGCCAATTGGTCAGCGACTTCCCCGAAATCGTCGAAATGGATATTAATCCGCTGGTCGTCTACAACCGTGGCGAAGGCGTAATCGTGCTCGATGCCCGCATTATTCTGCAAGGATAGATTTGAAAGTCAAAAGGCAAAGGGCAGAAATCAGAATTAAAGATCAATTCTATTAAATTAAGTCAGAAGCAAAATCGAAATTGAGAATTAATCACATTCTGGACAATACGATTCTAATTGTGCCATTGGAATTTAGAAGTATCTCAAAATCTATTTTGACTTTTGCCTTCTGACTTTTGATTTTTGCCCTTTGCCTTGATACAAGGAGTTTCGCTATGGCAACGCTGTATGTTGCATCAACAGAATCATATGTTGGCAAGAGTGCAGTTTGTGCTGCCTTGTTGCGCCAACTCAAGAATCGCCAGATCGACGCTGGCTATATGAAGCCAGTCAGTGTTTCGGTAACCCACACGCCTGAAGGGGCGTTCGATGAAGATGCTGCCTTTATTCGCGAGAGCTTTGGCCTAAGCGAGCCATTGGAGCAGATCGCGCCAGTGCTTTTGCGCCGCACCACGATCGAAAGCATTTTGCGCGGCGAGCAGCACGATTGGGCTGGGGCGGTGCAACAAGCGTTCCAAGCAATCAGCAGCCAACATCAAGTGACCATCGTTGAAGGCACGAATAGTTGGGCCGAAGGTTCACTGGTCGATCTGAGCGCCGATCGGGTGGCCGATTTGATCGATGCACCGATGGTCTTGGTTTCGCGCTATCGCACCACGCTCACTGTTGATGCAATTTTGTCGGTGCAACGCTTCGTCGGCAAACGGCTCAAGGGCGTGATTCTCAACCAAATCGAAGAAACCCGCCTCGATTTTGTTCAATCGCATGTTGTGCCCTTCCTTGAGCAGCATGGCATCGCGGTTTTGGGCTTGTTGCCGCAAGATAGTGCGCTCTCAGGTATTCCCGTTGAAGATTTGGTGGCTGAGCTTGGTGGCAATGTGATTGGAGCCGATTTTGGCAAGGGCAAAATCATCGAATCGCTGATGATTGGGGCGATGGGAGCCGAAGCGGGCTTATCGCACTTCCGCCGTCGCGCCAACAAAGCCGTGATCACTGGCGGCGACCGCACCGATTTGCAATTGGCTGCCTTGGAAACCTCAACCAATGCCTTGGTATTGACAGGCAACTTCCGCCCGCAACAATCGGTGATCGATCGTGCTGAGCAACGCAACGTGCCGATTATCACAATTGCTGATGATACCTTGACTGCGGTTGAGCGGATTGAAAATATGTTTGGGCATATTCGCTTGCACGAACGTACCAAACTCGAACGCTTCACCAAACTTATGGCCGAGCGCTGCGATTGGCCGCGCTTGGATGCGATTTTAGGCTTGTAGCACTTAAAAATCATAAAAGGAGGTTTGAAAACCTCCTTTTATGATTTTTTAATATTAATCTTCCATCATTCTATCAACACAACCACAGTCATAAGCAGCTTCTTCAACTACTTCTTTTATCGTATCGGTCAGAATACTTCTATTCCCTTCAAAAATTGAAACTGATGGATCATTTTTCGAAATCATAAAATTTCCCAACTTATATGCATTCTCTATATCTTCATTTCCCTCTATAATCTCCTCACAAAACTCACACTCCCCTAGAACATTTGACCGAATAGCTATTTGAGTAGCAATCCGTCGTTGATCCTCTCTCAGTAATTCCAAATTCTTGTGCTGTTCCATGATGTACTCCTTTTAATTGAAGAAAATTGGTAACCATCAAATAGCAGCAAATTATTAACAAGGTATAAATAATGTATCCATACAATCGAGATTATACTTGTATAACGATACGATCCTATCAAACCATAGTAGTAACTTAACTCATACATTAGTTTGGATATTATTCAGTGTAGTTATTTCATGATAAAAAACGCCCCGTGTTTTGTTCAGAACACGGGGCGTTTTATTTTAGCCTTGAAGCGAAGAATTTAATCTAGCGGTAGCGCCATTGTTCGTAGTGTTGGCCGACATTACCCATTTCGACTTGCCAATCGGCGGGATTGCTGGGAGTGTAGGTCAGCACGCGGCGCTCGAAGGCTTGCACCAACACAGTTTGCTCAACACCACCAACATAGACCTTGGCCCAGTAGGCTTCGCTAATTGGGTAGCCCAAAGCAAAAACCCAATCCATCACTTGGCCGTTTTGGGTACGGCCATTTTGGCTAACCAAGCCTTGACGATTGACAAAATCCCAGAAGGCGCTAGGGATGTTGTGGCCAGTTTGTGGCACATAATGCACCAACTTAGCTGCATCAGTTGCAGCGCCAGCATAAGCGCTCACTTTGCCACTACGCGCTAATTGCTGATCGGCGAATTGACCAGTACGATCGCTGGTTGCGCCAAGCAAATTGCTAAAACTGGCGTAGGTTGGAGCCGAAGCAGCGCCTAAATCGCCAGCAATATTAATTTGGGCCGGACTACGCTGCACATAATTGCTATCGCCAATTTGAATCTGGCCCTGAATCAATTCCTTCGCCAGCAAGCCGTTGGTCACAAACCATTGGCTTTGGCGGTCGGCCTCGAAATCGCTAATTTCCATGCGCGATTTATCGAAATATTGCACTTGACGCAAACCACCAGGCGCTTGATCGTAAACCTCGGCGCGGGCTTGGCCGCTGCTCGGCCCCCACAACCAAGAGCGCACTGCTTGGCCACTCGCCACTGGAGCATCGGCATAAGCCCAAACCTTGTTAAAGGCTGGGTCGGCAAATTTGCCATTGCTGCGCGTATCGAAGTTGGGCAATTTGTTGCTCGATGAAGTGGTTGGGGTTGGATAGGCCGAAGTTGGCGTGCGGGTCGCCGTGCCAGTCGCGGTTGCCGTGCGATTAGGATCGCTAGTTGGCGTAACATCATCCTCGAAAGTTGGCGTAATATCATCTTCGAAGGTTGCGGTTGGCTGCATGGTTGGTTCGCCTTGGTTGGCATTAGTTTTGATCTGGAAGGTCAAGGTGTAATCGATAAACTGATTGCCAACATCGCCAACATTCTTGACCTGCACAAAATAGAAGCCATCGACGAACGGCGCGAAATCGATTCGCGAATCCAAGCCTGATTCATAATCATCGTTGAAATCGATAATCGTTGTGCCATCGCGATCAGCCAAGACCATCACTGTATCAGCACCAACACTGAGTTCCGAGGTAAAGATCGAATAGACTTTGCCAGCTTTGCCAAAGAATTTGACCCAATCGGCATCACCGCGTGGGCACAACCGATGGTCGGGATGAACTTCGCCAACCACAATCAACGGTGCAATTTCAGGCAAGCCATCCGGCTCGTAGAGATCTTTACAAATTTCAGGGATGAGCGTTGGCGTGGGGCCATAACTTTCACTATTCAACACCACTGTGTAGAGCGCATCAATAAAGCCGCGTCCGGCGGAATCGCGCACCTTAATGTAGTATTGGCCGTTGGCGGGCGCACGCCACGATTGAATTCGTGGCTTGATATCGCTGGGATCATTGTTGCGCGGAAAGTCATCGTTAAAGGCCAATTGATTGCCGTTGCTATCGTAAAGCGTCAACGAAAGATCCAGCCCATCGACCATTTGCGAAACATCGATCGTATAGACTTTGCCCTCTAAACCGCCAAATAAGAGCCAATCTTCGTCGCCAACTGGACAAATCGCGTGCACTTGCGGCACATCAACTTCAATTCGGCGAGCCTGGCTGCGGGTATTATTTGGCTCAAATTTATCGTTAACCGTGCCACCATTACCATCGCAAATCCGCCCAGGCGTGCCAGTATTGGTAGCCGTTGGAGCAGTGGCGGTAGGTGTATTAGTACGAGTTGGAGTTGCTGTTGGCGCTACGACATTAATAAGAAAATCAACAATTCTTGAACTGGCAACACCTGTAGTATTGCCAGTAGCAGTAACACGAATCCTAAATGTATACGTTTGCAAGGGAGCAGTAGCTGCAATATTAATTGTAGCCAAAACTGTAACCTGATCACTTGGATTTACCCCTGTCACAGGAGCAATTGCATTAACTGTAATTTGGGGTGGTAATCCCTCTGGAGCAAATGTAAAATTTGCACTTTCATTAGAGCTACTTAGGCTCTGAATTTGAAATGCAAATTGGCGCGATTGCCCAGGAACCATGGTATCTGCAAAGGAATTAGGATCTACGAAAAAATTGACTGTATTCGGGGCTTGCGGCTGGGCTTGGGGTGGCGTTACAGGCCGCGCCCATACACCCAGCGGCGTTAACAAGCCAGCTAGCACCACGAACATTAATAAACGCGCACGTTTCATAGGCAACTTCTCCGCTTCAAGGCTGGTTGATTTGACAAATGGGTTAAAAAGAGCAGCATCGCTATTCTAGCCCATTATAACGTCAAATATTGATTTTGGGGCAAGCAAAAAAGCATGCCCTCACCCCAACCCCTCGCCCACTGCGGTGGGCGAGGGGCTTTTCAGGATACCGGGACGGGTCTTGAAGGTGATAGCGGTAGCGCTCCCACTGCGGCGGCGAGGGGCTTTTCGTTTGGCGGTTCCCCCTCGCTCGCTCTGCGGGAGCGGGGGCGAGCTTCCAAGGGTAGGTTTTAAGATCCCTCACCCCCGACCCCTCTCCCACTGCGGCGGGCGAGGAGCATACCAATGGTCATGCTCGGATGGTTCCCCCTCGCTCGCTCTGCGGGAGCGGGGGCTAGGGGGTGAGGGCATGGCAATCGACTCCAAAGTTCACCCAATCATTGTTAAAAACCTACCCTTGAAAGGAGGGGGCTAGGGGGTGAAGGAACTTAAAGCTGGTTGATCATGCTATTTTCGATAATTGGCTGGGGTGCGCCGTTTTGGGCTACCCGCAGCATGGCTTGGGCTAGTTGCTCAGTTGTGGTGACATAGTGGGGAATTAAGCGTTTAAACAGGGGATACAGCGGGCTAGTAAGCCTATACATTAGCCGATACCAGCGGGTTTTGGAAACTACGCCATGTTGAGGTTGGATAAAGCCTGGGCGAAACATATAGGCCGCGCGAAATGGCAAGGCCAATAAGGCTTGTTCAGTTTGGCCTTTGACCCGTGCCCACATCGACCGCGAATCAGCATCAGTGCCCGAACCTGAAATATAACTAAAGCTTGATTGTGGGTTTAATCGTGCCAAGGTTTGGGCCACATGCAGCGTTAAATCATAGGTAATCGAGCGATAAGCAGCTTCGGTCATGCCTGCCGCCGAAACGCCCAAGCAAAAAAAACAGGCATCATAGCCCACCAATTCATGCTCGATTGAGCCGAGTTGATATAAATTACTATGCACAATTTCAGCGAGTTTTGGGTGGCGTTGGCCGGTGGGCGTGCGCCCAACACACAACACTTGCTCAATCGCTGGATTCAACAAACACTCACGTAATATGCCTTGCCCAATCATACCTGTAGCACCAAAAATTATTATTTTCATCAAAATTTCCTTTTCAAGCGATTGCATTAAGCCTAGCACGATTTCCAGGCAAGTAGCCGAATGGTTTATGCGGTTGGCAATGACCTTCAGCCCTTTCAAGGGTAGGTTTTAATAAGCATCATCATCACCACCCTTCCGTCCCGCCTCAAGGCGGGAGACGCA
>NZ_DOPT01000033.1:57761-92148 GCF_003512625.1 Herpetosiphon sp.
ATCCCCCTGCACCCCCTAAAGTACAATCAGGGAACGACATGCATCCACTGATGAACTACAGATTATGCGTTTGACACGAAATAATACGAAAATCACCTTCTCCTGCCGCGAGGGAGCAAACTATGGGTGAGGATATCTCGGCAAAAATTAGTGCGAAGAAAAACGGTAGCCGCCAGCAGCAACCCTCGCTATACTGCTTGCAGTCAATCGGTCACACAGGAGTTTGCCCATGCAACAGTTAACTATCGAACAGATCGCAACGCCGATTGGCGCTGTCGTGATTATTAGCAGCCCTCAAGGCGTAGTTTATTTAGATTTTGGCGATAACCAAGCTCGTTGCCAACGCTTGCTCAGCCAACGCTATGGCCAATTTGCGCTCATTCCGGCTAGCCAAAATCTATGGGCCGATGCAGTTGCAAGCTATTTTGCAGGCGATCTGCGGGCGCTCGATGTGATTACGGTGGATCTGGCAGGCAGCGAGTTTCAGTGCAAAGTTTGGTTGGCACTACGCGAAATCGGGGTTGGTCAAACGATGAGCTATGGCGAATTGGCGGCCAAAGTTGGCACACCCAGCGCCGCCCGGGCGGTTGGCATGACCAACGGTCAAAATCCAATTAGCTTGGTGCTACCCTGCCATCGCGTGATCGGAGCCAACAAAAGCCTAACTGGCTACGCTGGTGGTTTGGAACGCAAACGCTGGTTGCTGCGCCACGAGGGTGCTCAATTTAAAGATACGCCTGCCCAAGCGAGTTTTGAATTAGTTTGAAAGATATGCTGATGTTAACTGAAATCGAGCCAAGTCTGCCAAGCCACACCGAAATGGTTGCCCACATGCTGCAATCGGATGCCAGCTATAACGGCAAATTTATTACGGCGGTCAAAACTACGGGCATCTATTGTTTGCCAAGTTGCCGCGCCCGTAAGCCCAAGCCTGAGAATGTTGAATTTTTTACCAATCCCAACGCAGCTCAAGGTGCGGGCTATCGCGCTTGCAAATTGTGCCGCCCTGATGATTTTTATCGTGGCTTTGACCCTGAGGAACATTTGACTGAGCAATTGATTGAAGCGGTGCTGGCCCAACCAGCCGCATTTGCCGATGTCAAGGCCATGGCGCAAACAGCGGGGGTTGGCCAAACCAAATTATTTGAATTAATGCGCATTTATTACCACACCACACCCGCCGATCTACTACTACGAGCGCGAATTGAGGCCGCTTGTGGTTTATTGCTCAACACCGATCAAACGATTATTGCGATCGCTAATGAAGTGGGCTTCGATAGCTTATCGAGCTTCAATGAAAACTTTCGCAAACACACTATGCTCACGCCTAGCGAATATCGGCGTATATCTGAAACTGGGCGATTTAGCCTTGCCTTGCCCAACGATTATCCTAGCCGCCAAATTTTAGGCCAGCTTGGGCGCGATCCAGTTAGCCTGACCGATCAGGTGGTCGAGCAAACATGGTACAGCACCTGTCGCTTAAATGGGCAAACTGGGGTGTTACTCGCAGTCACTATCACTCCAACCACGGCTGAATGCAGCATCGTGGAGCAATCAGCCGTAACGCCCAGCGACGTTGCCACGATTCATCGCCATGTTATTGCAGGCTTGGGTTTGAGTAACGATCCCAGTCGTTTCGAGGCCCATGTTGCCAAATCGCCCGCCTTATTGCCATTAATTGAGCACCAACGTGGTTTGCGCATGCCCTTGGTGCATAATCCATTCGATGCCTTGGTTTGGGCAATTTTGGGTCAGCAAATTTCGCTGGCGGTGGCTTATCGTTTGCGCCAACGCCTAACCGAGCTAGTTGGGCAACGATTAAATCAAGATTTTTATCTTGCGCCAACGCCCAATACAATTGCCCAACTAACCGTTGAGCAACTGCTACCCTTGGGCTTTTCCAACGCCAAAGCCCGCTATTTAATTGATACCGCCCAGGCGATTATCGCTGAAAGCTTGCCATTGGCGAGCTATCACCGCAAATCGGCCACACGGATCGAGCGCGAACTACTAGCGTTGCGGGGCATCGGCCCATGGACAGCCCAATATGTACTAATGCGTTCGTTTGGCTTTAGCGATTGTGTACCAGTGGGCGATAGTGGCCTGACCAGCAGCTTACAGGCATTTTTTCAGCTTGAGCAACGCCCCGATCGCTCGACAACCCTTGCTTTGATGGCAGCATTTAGCCCTTATCGCAGCCTAGCAACCTTTCATTTATGGCAACGTTTGAAGCCAATGTGAGGGCAGAAGTTCGTATTTTTGATCCACGAAGGGCACAAAGGACACGAAGAACGTAAAAGTTTGGGTTAATAGGCTAGCTGTTTGGATTACCAACAAATGCGTTAGACCAACACATCTCAAACTTAGTGCGCTTCGTGTCCTTCGTGGTTAAAAACTGCCGATCCCCAAAATATCGAGTTTGCGGTACAATAAACTATCGTGTCCTTCACTTATGTCTTGTTGAGCTATGCTAAATTTAACTTATGATGTGGTCGTCGTTGGCGGCGGGCATGCGGGCTGTGAAGCGGCTTTGGCGGCTGCTCGTATGGGTTCGCAAACCCTTTTGCTAACGATCGATCTTGATAAATTGGCGCACATGTCGTGCAATCCATCAATTGGCGGCCCAGCCAAAGGCAACCTTGTGCGCGAAATCGACGCACTCGGCGGCGCGATGGGGGTCATCACCGACCGCACCTTGATTCAGATTCGGCTGTTGAATGAAACCAAAGGCCCAGCCGTGCAAGCCTTACGCGCTCAAAGCGATAAGCGTTTGTATGCCAAGGCTATGAAGGAGTTTCTTGAAGCGCAGCCAAATTTAGCGCTCAAACAGGCCATGGTTGAGCGCATCATTCCCTTGGCAGACCAAGCTGATGGGGCGCGTTTTGCCGTCGAAACCCAAACGGGCTGGCAATATCGGGCCAAAGCCTTGGTCTTGACCACAGGTACATTTTTGCGTGGCCGCGCGATCACTGGCGAATCGATCATTCCTGCGGGGCGGATGGGCGAGCAACCAGCAATCAATCTTTCGAGCGATCTAAGCCAGTTGGGCTTTCCACTGGTGCGCTTGAAAACTGGCACGCCACCACGGATTGATGCGCGAACTATCGATTTTAGTGGGCTAGAAATTCAGCCAGGTTCCAGCACGCCACTGTATTTTGGCTTTAATTACGATGGTCAGCGGCCTGAATCGTTGGTACATGGCCCGCCCAATCCAATTTACCCTGAACCGATGCTTGATGGTTGGCAACCACAATTGCCCTGCTATCATATTTACACTACGCCCGAATTTCACCAGCATATTCGCGATAACTTGCATCGTGCCCCGATGTTTAGCGGGGTGATCGAGGGGGTTGGGCCGCGCTACTGCCCGTCGATTGAAGATAAAATTGTGCGCTTTGCCGATAAAGAATCGCATGGGTTTTTCCTTGAGCCAGAAGGCTGGGAAACGCTCGAAATCTATGTGCAGGGCTGCAATACCTCGCTGCCTGAAGATGTGCAATGGGCTATGTTGCGCTCGATTCCGGCTTTACGCAAGGTCGAAATTATGCGGGTTGGCTATGCGATTGAGTATGATGCCGTCGCAACTGGCGAAATTACCGCCTCGCTAGAAGCCAAACGCCTGCCAAATCTCTTCTTTGCTGGCCAAATTAATGGCACAACTGGCTATGAAGAGGCGGGCGCTCAAGGCTTGATGGCGGGGATCAACGCTGCCTTGAAGGTTGCCGAGCGTGCACCATTCATTTTGCGCCGCGACCAAGCCTATATCGGCGTGATGATCGACGATTTAGTGACCAAGGAAATTCGCGAGCCATATCGCATGTTTACCTCACGGGCCGAGCATCGCTTGTTGTTGCGTGGCGATAATGCTGATCTGCGGCTCACCCCGTTGGCAGCTGAACTTGGTTTGGTTAGTGCTGAACGCGCTGCCCAGGTTGAGCGCAAGCAATGGGCAATTGATCAAGCAAGCCAGCAATTGCGCGGCTTGCGCTACACGCCCAGCGCTGAAACCAATGGTCGCCTGCAAGCTGCGGGCATCGAGCCATTGTTGCAACCAGCTTCAGGCGAAGACATTCTGCGGCGGGTCGGGGTCAAGTATGCCCAACTGGCCGAAGTTCAGCCTGATCTACCAGTGGTTGAGGCCGATGTCGCCGAGCAAGTTGAGCTAAGCGCCAAATATGCGGTTTACATTGCCAAAGAGCAAGCCTCGGTTGAGCGGGTACGCAAAATGGAAGATCGGCGCTTGCCTGCCGATTTGGATATTGAGGCGATTCCTAGCTTGCGAATCGAAGCCCGCCAAGTGCTCAAACGCTTCCGCCCAGCAACCTTGGGCCAGGCATCACGCTTGGCAGGCATCAATCCTGCCGATATTGCCCATCTGCTGATTCATCTCGAACGCCGCGAACGGGCGACGGTGGAGTAGAGTTTTGATCCACGAAGGACACGAAGCGCACTAAGTTTAGTTCAGTGGTTCTTTGGCATTAATTTAATTAAAGATGTCAAGCTCCCAGCGAATTCAACATTCGTGCTCTTCGCGCTCTTCGTGGTTAATCTCATGCGAAAATTCGATGACCGTGCGCCCACGCCATAGCTCGGCCCAATTGCGGCGAATTTGCTGGGCAGTTGCCCGATCAAGATGGGCAAACGGTTCGTCGGCCAAAATAATTGGGCAATCTTTGAGCATGGCGCGGGCAATCGCGATGCGCTGGCGTTGGCCACCACTTAAATTTGCCCCACCCTCAGCCACCAACGTGGCATACCCCGCTGGCAATTGCGCAATAAACTCGTCGGCACAAGCCCAACCTGCCGCCTGCTGAATCGACTCAGGGCTAGCAGCGGGCTTAGTTAAAGAAATATTTTGGGCAATCGTGCCATTGAATAGGTAGGGGTGTTGCGGAATATAGGCGATCATGCTGCGCCATTGGGTAAGATCAAGCTGATCGATCGGCGTAGCTCCCAGCTTGATTTCGCCAGCGGTTGGCTGGATTAAGCGCAATATTGCCAACACGAGGCTGGTTTTGCCTGCACCACTGGGTGCTTGAATCAGGCTATGCTGGCCTTGGGGAAAGTGCCAATCGCGCTGTTGCAGCACATTTGGCCCATCCTCAGCATAATGAATGGCTAAATTGTGTACCGTTAAATCGCCTAGCACTGGCTGAATCTTGCCCACAGGTTCAACATCTGCTACTGGCTGCGCCAAAAAATGATTAATTTGCTCGGCGGCCTCTAGCCCTTGCATACCAGCGTGATGTTGCACACCCAAAGCGCGAATCGGCGCATACACTTCGGGAGCCAAAACCAGCACCAACAGGGCATCGTAAAACTGCAAACTGCCATTCAGCAAGCGCAAGCCTATTTCGACCGCGACCACCGCTGTGCTAAGGCTGGCGGTTAATTCCAGCACCAAAGCCGAAACGAAGGCAATTTGCAAAACTGCTAAGGTTGCGTCGGTAAACTTGCGGCTAAGTTGGTCAATCTGTTGAATTTGGGCACGACTGCGGCCAAATACTTTGAGCGTGGTCAAGCCTTGCAGCAAATCCAATAGGCGGGCATTCAGGCGGCGCAACTGCACCCAACGCTGTTGGCTCAGATCGCGGGTGTGCAAGCCGACCAGCACCAACATCACCACACTAACTGGTACGGTCAAGGCCAGCACGATCGCTGATAAACGATCATACGGCCAAACCCAAGCGATCATCAGCAATGGCACAATTGCCGCTAGCATGCGTTGGGGCAAGTAGCCCGCTAAATAATCATCGAGCAATTCGACCGTTTCGCCCAAAATCTGCACTCGTTCGCTCGCAGATTGTTGGCCTTGGGCTGGGCCAAGCATCAGCATCTGCCCAACGAGGCGTTGGCGGAGTTGTTGCTTGACGTTTTGGGCAAAGCGTTGAGCCGCCGATTCGGCTAACCATTGCAAGCCAAAACGCAGCAGTACAACCAAGCCCATTACCCCAAACCATGGCCACAGCTCAGCCAAACCCAAGCCATCGCGAAAAACGCCTGCAATAATGCTGGTTAAGCCGATGGCAATAGCGACTGTGGTCAAGCCAACCAAGCTGTGCAAGCCTATGCTTAGCCACAACCAGGCTTTGCTCGGCTGAAGATTCGGTTTAAATTGGGCTTCGACAGTTGCCATGAATCGGCTTCCTTAGAACATAGATGTAATGGGTCATTGGGTTAACAACCATTTCTCTCGTTCCCTCACCCCCAACCCCTCTCCCACTGCGGCGGGCGAGGGGCGTTTGGTTCGGTGGTTCCCCCTCGCTCGCCTGCGGGAGAGGGGGCGAGGGGGTGAGGGCATGACCATCGACTCCAAATCCCACCCAATCATTGTTAAAAACCTACCCTTGTAAGGCGAGGGGGTGAGGGCATGTGCTTCATTGTTAACCGACTAACCCATAGCCAATAGCCAAATCTCCCTTCGCGATCTTCGCGGTTTCAATCCTTCGTACTCTTCGTGTCCTTCGTGGATCAAAACTTAACTGGCCCCTGATCCCCAACCCCTTTACTCAATAGGTCAATTTCGATTTTGTGCTAACCCGTTGACGGAAAACCCAATAGGTCCAAGCCTGATAGCCCAAGACAATCGGTACAAAAATCAAGGCGACAAAACTCATAATTTTGAGCGTGTAGGGGCTTGATGAGGCATTGTAAATCGTTAGGCTCCAATTCGGGTCGAGGCTCGAAATCATCACCCGTGGGAACAACGCCATAAAGATCGTGATCACTGAAAGCCCAATCGTTAGGCAGGTCATGATAAAGGCCCAACCTGTTTGCTTGGTATGCACAAACCACCCAGCACCCAGCAAGGTCAACAAGGCCGACACTGGAATAATCCCTGGGTTTACGCCCAGCCGACTAAATGTATCGGTCGCGCTGTAGGTTGCCACAATAAATGCCAAAATCAGCACTGTGGCTACTGGCCCGATGCGTTGCGCTAATTTCAACGAACGCTCGCGCAGCTCGTCGGTGGTTTTCAAATTGAGAAATAAGGCTCCATGCAGCAAAAACATGCTCAGCGTGGTCAAGCCCACCAGCAAGGCATACGGATTCAGCAAATCAAAGAAATTGCCCACAAATTGCTTATCGGCATCAATTGGCACGCCGCGCAACAAATTGCCCAAGGCCACGCCCCAGAGCAAGGCCGGCACAGCGCTGCCGAAGAAAATCACCCAATCCCAGGTTGTGCGCCAACGTGGGTCGGCGACTTTGCTACGATATTCAAAGGCCACCGCCCGTACAATCAAGGCACAGAGCATCAAAAACAAGGCCAAATAGAAACCACTAAACAAGGTGGCATACCATTCAGGAAAGGCCGCGAAAATCGCCCCACCTGCGGTCAGCACCCAAACCTCGTTGCCATCCCAAAATGGCCCAATTGTGTTGATAACCACGCGGCGCTCTTGATCGTCGCGGCCAAGCCATGGCAAGAGCATGCCCACGCCATAATCGAAGCCTTCGAGGATGAAAAAGCCAATAAACAGCACCGCTACCAGCACAAACCAGATACTATTCAGATCCATGGCAGACCATCCTTTCAGCTTAGAGCGCTAAATCAGCTTCGACCGTCGCAGGGCTAGCATCGGGAATATGATTGGCTTCGCGCACGATCAAAAAGACCATCACGCCAATCAAGACCAGATAGATCAAACTAAACCCAATTAACGAGGTCAGCACGCTGCCGCCAGAAACTGCCGTCGAAACCCCATCGCTGGTGCGCAGCAAGCCATAGACGATCCATGGTTGGCGGCCCATTTCGGTGAAAATCCAGCCGCTGGCGTTGGCGATATAGGGCAAACTAAGCGCCAAAGTCATGAACCACAAATACCAATTAGGGAAGTTCAAGCGCTTGCGCAACACGAAAAACAGGCCAATGATCGCCAAACCAAACATCGCCATGCCTGAGCCAACCATAATCCGAAACATCCAGTAGGTCATAAAGACATCGGGGGTGTAATTGCCCGGGCCGTAGGTTTGTTCAAATTCAGCTTGGAGATCTTTGATGCCTTTGACTTCGCCATCAAAGCGGTTGTAGGCCAAAAAGCTCAGCAAACCTGGAACTTTGACCACGAAGCGATCGCGTTGTTCGGGCACATCGGCCACCGTAAACAACGACATCGGCGCGGGATCAGCGGTTTCCCACAATGCTTCGGCGGCGGCCATTTTCATTGGTTGCACTTTGATCATGTATTGAGCTTGATTATGCCCGACCACCATCACCAAAATTGTTGAAACCAAGGCATAGCCCAAGGCCAATTTGAATGAGCGCTGAAAAATCAGGCGATCGGCAGGCTTGGGTTGTTTGCGCAATTGCCATGCGCTAATGCCCAAAACGAAAAATGCCGCCGTGACCATGGCTGCGGTGACGGTATGCGGCCATTGCACCCACACGTGGCCGTTGGTCAGCAAGGCCCAAAAATCAGCCATTTCGGCACGCCCATTGCGTAACACATAGCCAACTGGCTGGTGCATAAACGAATTGGCGATCAAAATCCACAAACTGGAGAGCATCGTGGCAATCGCTACCAGCCAAATCGAAGCCAAGTGAGCGAGCTTGGGTATGCGATCCCAGCCGAAGATCCAAATTCCTAAGAAGGTCGATTCAATAAAGAAGGCCATCAAGGCTTCAATTGCTAACGGAGCGCCGAAAATATCGCCGACAAAGCGCGAATATTCCGACCAGTTCATGCCAAACTGAAACTCTTGGACAATCCCGGTGGCCACGCCAATCGCAAAATTGATCAAAAACAGATGGCCCCAAAATTTGGTCATACGTTTATAGGTGATATCGCCAGTGCGATAGTAGATGGTTTGTAGCAAAGCCACAAAAAACGAAAGCCCGATTGTTAGCGGTACAAACAAAAAGTGATAAACCGTTGTAACGGCAAATTGCCAACGAGCAAGAATCAATGCATCCATACGACGTACTCCTTGAGCATGGATTTTAGGAATGTCTGCCGCAGATGCTTGCTGGCTAGGTGGTCGTAGTCAACATGCACTCGTTAAATGGTATCCAATTGCGGAGCTGGCATGGTGGCTAAATCGGCATAATAGCGTGAAGATCCCGCTACCTTAGTGTTAATTTCGTTAAGCAGGTGGTCAGGCGGCCAACGATACTTAACGCATCAAAGCCAAAAATAGGAGCATTGGTGCTTGCTAAATTTCCCTAATAGTACGATTATGTGTAGAATAGAACCCGCCCCCAAGCTGTGGGTTGACCAGAGAACTGAAGGTTTCGCCCAATCACCAACGATTTTGCCTGTGGGGGTTGCCATGGCAACTCAGAAAAAATTGCTCGCTTCACGGCCTCAGATAGCCTTAGTTAAAATGAGCGAACAATCTGTGCAACAACGAATAACCGGCGCTTTAGCCGATGAAATAGGTGCGCGTCCGGCAACCTCGACCGCCGAGGCTCGTGCCGCCGCCGTGATCGCCGCTCAGATGCGTCAAGTTGGCCTCGAAGTTGGCGTGCAAACTTTCTCCGCCGCTGCTGCGCCAACCGCAGGCTTGGGCTTATTGGCAGCGATCGGCTTGTTGGCGCTCGGCTTAGGCTGGTGGTTTCCCTATCCTTCAGTCGCCTTGATTGCGCTATTATTGCTGTTGGCAGGCCGCGAATTGCATGGCCCGCCCGTTTTGGCTGGCTTGTTGCGCCAACGCCCAAGCCAAAATGTGATTGGCACACGGGCGGCAACCCGTATTCCTCGTGCTCGCATCGTTTTATTATGTCACCTTGATTCGCCGCGCATGCTCTCGCCACGCCGTGCCAGTTGGCTGCGGGTTTGGTTACTAACGATTCCATTTGGATTTAGTTTGAGCCTGATTGCGCTTGGGGTAGCGATTTTTCTACCTGCTTGGCATAGTGTGCTGTTAATTCCAGCATTCTTTTTGTTGCTCAGTTTGCTGGTGGTGATTCGGCGTGAGTGGAAGGCCGATTGGACGGTTGGCGCGGTCGATGCTGCTGCCGTTGGCACGGCAATCGCGTTGGCAGCCGATTGGCCGCAACGTGAAGATGTAGAACTATGGGTCGTGGCGCTGGGCGCAGGGGCCGCCGCTGGTTCGGGTATTCAAGCCTTATTGAATACCTATCCCTTCCCCAAAGCCGAAACGTGGTTTGTTAACCTGCCGTGGCTGGGCCGTGGCAACCTCACAATTGTGGCTGGAGAAGGATTGTGGCGCGAACGAAAGCCCGATCCTCAACTTACCAAAATGTTCCACGAACTACAATCCGCCAGCGCCCCACTGATTCGCTCGGCCTATCGGGGCGAACGCTTGGATAGCGCTCGGCTTTTGGCTATGGGCTATCACGCGGTCAGCGTGGTTGGCTTGAAATCCGATGGCACGGCAGCGGGCTTCCGTCAACCAGACGATGAAACCCGCTTACTTTCCGTGCCACAGATGGAATTGGCCTTACGGGTGTTGCGGCGGGTGCTCGACCGCTTTGCTCGCAGTCATAGCAACGAGCCGCAATTACCCTAAGCAAGGCGTTGCTTGAGGCTTGGCGCAAACCGAAACACCGTCAGGTCCAACACCAGCATAAACAACAACGAAGCGCCAACCAAGGGGAAGGCCAAGCTCGCCAGCACCACCATCAGCAACACAGGCTTCCAGTGGGGGAAGTTGGCTGGCAAATTGGGCGCACCCAAGCGGCCCTCAGGGCGGCGTTTCCACCACAACACCACGCCCGAAACCGATAGCAACAGCACCGTCATGGCCCCAAACAAGGCTAAAAGTTGGTTAGCCAGCCCGAAATATTTACCTTCGTGCAGCGAAATACCCATGCTAACAGCTTTGGGAACCATGGCATAATCACGCCAGCGAATGTCGGCCAAAATCGCTCCGCTATATTGATCAACGTGAATTGTGGCTTCATCAGCAGGATCATTCGCCACCGCAGCGATGGTGTACACGCCTTTTTCTCCATCAGGTGGCGTAACCGTAAAGCTGGCAATCACGCCACGGGCTTTGGCGACTTCAATCACCGAATCAAGCGTGACGGGCGTTGCGGCTTGTGGGCCTTCGGTAGCGCTGCTTGGCACCGGCGCACTCGCTCCATCACCACGATGCTCAGCATGATCAGGGTCAGATTGAGGCAATGGCGCTTGTTCAACTGCCCACGGCACAACTTTGTCGGTTGTGGTGTTGAGGCTGCCAGTCAATACTGTAGATTCAGGAATATTGCTCCAAAGTTGATTGGGGTAACCGCTCCAAACATTAGCAAATTTATCACCCCAATAGCCAGTCCACGGCAAGCCCGAAATCAGCAAAAACAGCACAATCAACGAGGCATACATGCCAGGCACGGCATGCAAATCGCGCCAGAAAATCCGTTTGTTTTTGCTGCGCAAGCGTGGCAGCCACGTGCCCCAGATGCCACTTTTCGAGCGTGGCCACCAGAGATACAACCCCGAAAGAGTCAGCAAAATCGCCCAGCAAGCGGCTAATTCAATAATCCGATCGCCCGTTGTGCCAATCAGCAACTCGCCGTGTAATTTCAAGGCAATCGTTTGTAAATTCCAATCTTCATCGCGCTCGCCGAGCACTTGATTGGTATAGGGATTGACGAAAACCGTCAGATTACGGCCATCGCTGGTGCTCATACTAATTTCAGTGCTACGATCGTGGGCATCGCTTGGGCGAATTTTGCCAACGCTGGCAGCGGGATAAGCAGCTTGGGCAGCGGCCAATTGGCTAGTGTAGCTTTGCGCCGAGCCACTGGTGTGTTGGACATGCATCAAATCGCCGTACATCAAACGGTCAAGTTGGGGCTTGAATAGATAAATGC
This sequence comes from Herpetosiphon sp., assembly GCF_003512625.1. Classification (NCBI taxonomy): domain Bacteria; kingdom Bacillati; phylum Chloroflexota; class Chloroflexia; order Herpetosiphonales; family Herpetosiphonaceae; genus Herpetosiphon; species Herpetosiphon sp. The sequence continues at coordinate 69,544 of NZ_DOPT01000033.1, forward strand.
TGCCAGTTACGGCTAGGACAATCATCAGCGGCACAACAAACAAACCGGCATAGAAATGCCAACGCCAGATTGCGCGATAGAAAACAGATTGTGAACGGCGTTCGTCGGTGATTGCTCCGTCGTTGGTGGTTGTGGTAGTCGTCATTCAAAAAACCTCGTTGTGGTGCTGGTTGGAGCCACAGGCAGCTAACCACCTGTGGCGATCGACATTAATACTGTTGGTGCAGACTGCCACCTGGATCACGCCGTTGTGGGGTTGCAGGCTCTGGTAACCATTGTTGAATTGCCGTGACGAGATCGTCGATTGGGTTGCTGCGCCAAACCACCGCATGCCCATTGACATAGGCAGTAGGTGCGCCAGCTAAGCCATTGGCAACTTGCCAACGACTAAACGCTACGATTTCACGGCCAAAATCGGGGCGTTGAAAACAAGCCTCAAACGCTTGGCGATCGAGGGTGGTTGCTTGCAGCACTTGAATTTGGGCTTGCTGACGCGGATTGGGGGCGGTCAGCCACGTCGCATCACGCATCAACGCATCGTAGGCTGGCCAAAATTGACCTTGGCTGCCAGCACACACGCTCATCACCGTGACATCGACCGACCAAGGCGAAACCTCGGGCATCGCCATCATATGAATACGCAAGTAGACATCGCCTGAATCGATAAATTGGCTGAGAAAGCCCTTCGATTCCATGGCCAAATGCAGGTCACGGCAATGGCTACAAGTTAAATCGGTATACAAATCGAGCACAATTGGTGCGGTTGGCTTGCCAAGGCTCCAATCGGTGGTCGATTCCCGGGTAAATTGAGGGATTGGCGCTGCGGCAACCGCAGTTGGTTGGCTCGTTGGCAGCGTTGTTGGTGCAGTTTGCTCGGGCATTTGCCAAACACTCAGACCCAACACCAGCAAACTAATCGCGATGCTAGCCAAACCACCAACTAAAAAACGGCGTTGGCTAGGCACGATGACACGGCTTGTAAGCATGGTGTCCGCCTTACTTCAAGCTTAATAAATAGGCCACCACATCATCGACCTGTTGTGGAGTTAAAGCATCGCCATAGCCTGCAAACATCAAGCCTTGGGCAAAACCATCGACCACAAAACCGTTGGGGTCAACAATTGAGCTATGCAAATATTGGCTAGCATCCTGACCCGCCACCCGAGTAGCGGCGCGATCGGCAATTCCAGCCAAGTTTGGGCCTACGGTTTGCGGCTTGCCAGCCTCGACCACATGGCAGCTCAGGCAGGGCGGCCCACCAACAATCGCCGTTGTACCATCAAAAATCGCTTTGCCAGCAACAGCATCGCCAGTGCTTGAACCGCCAGTACTAGCCACAGGCGCAGCCGTTGGAACCCCAGTAAATACGCCTACTTCCGAATCTTTCGCTGCCGAACCACAGGCAACCAAACCTAGTAAAGCCAAGCCTACTAAGGCATAGCGCACACGCAAATGAATTGTCATGCTCGGAACACTCCCAAACTCAAAAACCCTCACCATGCAGCGCACAATGAGATCACAAAACCATTAATTGTGGGTTGAGTTGGGTTTAGCGCGGAGGGGGCGTGGTCAATTGAAGTTGAAACGAATCAAAGGGGCGTTGAATCAGCCAATTCAAACGGCGCAAGCTACGCAAAGCGATGACAGCAATTGGCCAAAAAGCAACCATCGCAAACATTGCCACCAAGCTCGTGCCCATACCGGTTTGGGCCAGGCCGCTTGGCGTGCCACTTGGAGTTGAATTGTGCTGAGTTGAGAGTTCGCAGACAAACATGCTGGCTTGATGCGCCGCTGGCATCGTTGACATTGGTTGGTGTTGCAGCAGACAGTGAATCACACATCCCAATGGGCACACCAAAGCAAGCTGGACAATCATTGCCCAACCTAAAAGCGTGCGCCACGATAGCATTATGCGTTTTTTCTGGTACCACCCACGCATACAGGTTTGCTTCCGCCTGATGTTGCCGCCGAATTGAGCGCTATCTTAACACAGTTTAAGCCGTTTGCGATCAGGTGTTAACTTGATTTCGGAAGTTGAGATATACTCGCCATTGGGTGTTGCATGGTGCTGATTCAGGGCTAAACTACATCCAAGTCGTGACTCACCACATCAAGGAGATTGCAATGCGCTCAACAATCTATGTGGTCATCCAGTTCATGTGTTTAGGCCTATTGGCAATCAGCACGCCGTTGAACACGCTGCCGAACCTTTGGTTGCTTGGGTTTGGGCTAGGAGTAGGCTTGGGCGTTTGGGCCATCATCAGCATGCGGATCAAAAATCTCTCGATTATGCCTGAGCCACTTAATAATGCCCAATTAACCGTCAATGGTCCCTACCGCTGGATACGCCACCCAATGTACACTGCATTGGTAATCTGTAGCTTGGCGTTGGTCATGCTTGAGCCACAAGTTTGGCGTTGGCTGGTAATAGTGCTCTTAATGATTAATTTGTGGTTCAAAGCGCATTACGAAGAGCAATTGCTTAGTCAACGCTTTGCCAATTATGCCAGCTATCAACAACGCAGCAAACGCTTTATTCCGTGGCTGCTTTAGCCAACACAACAATCTTAGGATCACGAGGGTGAATCCGTAAGCTCAAATATTGATTTCGCCGAGGAATCTGATTGTTGGGAAAATAACCATACACAGTTGCTTGGCTACGAGGCTGATCAGGCTGGTTAAGCTCAACAGTCACCCGATATTCACGCTCGCTAATTCCTGTGGCAAAGCCGCGTGATTGTTTGTGTTTCCAGCCAGTGGCGACACAATCGATCACCTGCGCTTGAACGAGTAGGCCAATGCGCTCGGTTTCGCGATAGCGTCGTGGTTTGAGTGCCCAGCGTGCAGCCAGGTAAATCCCTAGCCCAAAGCCTACAACACCAAACACCGTCACGACAATAAACAATGTTGGGTATGTGCGCGGATCAATCAAAAAAATCGAGCCAATATTATAGATCAGATACAAAATAATCGAACCAAGCGTTACGATCAGCAAACGTCCAGAAATGTGCGCAGAACTCATCGTAGACTCCTTTGTTAGAGCAGGAATTGTAATGCATGCCCTTGATCAACTCCATCGTTTGACCGAACGAATTTTTTGGATGCCCGCCGATAGCCGCACCGATCGCCCGATGTTGGGCTTGGTCGTTGGCGATCACGAATGTTTGGTGATTGATGCTGGTAACTCACCTGCCCATGTTGACTTGTTGCGTAATGCGATTGAAGCCCAAGCCTTGGCTCAACCAACATGCCTAGCCCTAACCCATTGGCATTGGGATCATGTGTTTGGGGCTGCGACCCTGAATCTACCAAGCTACGCCTCACAAGAAACCAATCGCATTTTGCAGGTGTTGGCGACCCTCGATTGGAGCGACGCAGCGCTTGATCAACGAGTCGCTGATGGTTTAGAAATTGGCTTTTGTCGCGATATGATCAAGGCTGAGTTGGCAGATCGGAGCCAATTGCAGATTGTGCCAGCAACGACCAGCATCGAACAGCAATTCATGCTTGATTTAGGCAATTGTGTTGCCGAATTAATCGTTGTTGGCGGCGATCATGCCCACGATTCAACAATCGTTTATGTACCAAGTCAAGCCGTAGTCTTTTTGGGCGATTGTATTTACGACGACCTCTATCATGGAGCAAGACGCTTAACTACCAGCCAAATTTTCCCATTGTTAGAGCGTTTATTAGCGTTGCCTGCTGATTTTTATTGTGCCAGCCATCATGAGCAACCGTTGACGCGGGCTGAATTCGAGGCTGAAGCCCAGTTATTACGCCACATTGGCACGATCGTCAACCAAATAGGTGCTGATCCTGATACGATTCTGGCTCAAATTAGTCAACAACTAGCCATACCGCTAACCGAAGATCACCATGACATCATGCAGGCATTTTTGGCCGGTTTGGCGCTCCCCGAGGTTCAATCAATGTATTAAGCTGTAATCAGCCCAAACTTCATAATCGAGCAGTTGATTAGGAAAGGAATCGCAATGAATAGTATAACGATCGATGAGCGGCTTTTTGAGGCACTTCGTTCTGGGCAAAGCTTAATTGCTACTGAGATTCTTGCTGCACACCCTGAGCTAGCAACCACCCGCTTCGATCCCATCGATCAATCGCTGAGTGTTACGTCTTTCGTATGCCATCCAGAGCAATACGGCAATGCTCGGATCGGTCAATCCCCACTCCATTTGGCAGCATGGAACGGTGAACAGCGCTTGGTTAAGCAGCTACTTGAACTTGGTGCTGACCCCAATGCCCGCGATCGGCAGGGTGGCACGCCGCTGCATGCGATGGTACGCTGGGTTACCCGACCTGATATTGTCGGCATGGTATTGGAACGAGGCGCAGATATTAATGCCGTTGATTATGCTGGGCAAACACCATTACATTTAGCGGCTAGTTGCATTCGTCGCCCGGGTCATCAATGGGGCAATCACACCGACCTGTGCAACTTTTTGTTAGCACATGGTGCAATTGCCGATATTTTCGCGGCAGTCATGCTTAATTTAACCGATCAGGCGGCGATGCTGCTCAAGCAAAATCCTGAACTAGTGCACGCCCGCACAACTGGCAATCAGACCCATCCAGAAAGCGCGACACCATTGCATATTGCCGTAGATCGTGGCAAGCAGGCCATGGCGGAAATGCTGCTGGACTATGGTGCTGATCCCAATAGCCTCGATGCCCGTGGTCGCCCAGCCTTGTATCTGGCAGCGCATATAGCCGGAACGCGCAAACTAGAGCCAACCCCTGAACTGGTAGATCTGTTGTTACAACATAGTACAGCTACACCGATCTTCAATGCCAGCCTGATCGGCCAGTGTGCTGAACTTCGTGAGTTGCTTATCCACGATCCTGCACAAATTCAGGCGCTTGATCAAGCTGGATATACTGCCCTGCATTTGGCGGCATGGAATGGTCAAGTTGCAGCGGTTGCCGAATTATTGGCGCATGATGCCGATATTGCTGCCCGAACCAAACGCAACGAAACCGCCCTGCAACTCGCAATAACCTATGGTCACCATGCAACTGCCGAACTGCTGCTGAACCATGGCGCAACTCCCGATATATTTAGTGCTGTTATCCTTGGTCGGATTGATCTGCTGGAACAATTGCTGGATCATCAATCCGAACTCGCCAGTACCACCAATCGCTATGGACGCACGCCGTTGCGGCTGGCAATTGAACGTGAGCAAACAGCAGTTATCGATTATTTGATTGGTCGAGAAGTTAAACCCGACCTATGGATGGCGGCAGGTATGGGCGATTTTGCCAGGGTCGAAGCCTTAGTCGAAACTGATCGTCACGCTTTACATCAGCGCGATCAATGGGGCTATACTGCGTTACATTGGGCCAGTAAATCTGGGCAACTTGCGGTGATCGAATATCTGCTTGAGCAGGGTGCTGGCTTGGAGCCGCGCGGCTCTGATGGTGGCACGCCGCTTACCTTGGCCTTGTGGCATGAACAATCGGCAGCAGCCCGCCTGTTGGTTGCTAGCGGCGCTGATATTGATGCTCTAGACAATTGGGGTGGTTCACCACGTAATCAAGTAGCAACGCTCTAGCACGTTGATTGAAATTGAACATGGCGCAACAGATTTTTGCTGTTGCGCCATTGGGCTTAAACTAAGGCCATTGCTCGCACGCCGTTGCGGAAAATCGCCATGCCTGGTCCTTCGAGGTCAAGGCCGCGTCGCCGCCATTGTGGATGATGTTGCGGCAAGAAGGCTCGATCAGGGTGCGGCATCAAGCCAAACACATTGCCCGCTGGGTTACAAATACCCGCGATTGCATTTAAAGCTCCGTTAGGATTAGCCGGATAGTCCATGGTTGGTTGGTCGGCTTGATCAAGATATTGCACCACAATTTGGTTATTGGCTTGGAGCTTTTCGAGCGTAGCTTGATCGGTTAGGAAACGGCCTTCGCCATGGCCAACCGGCAAATCGAGCGTGCCACTCAAGCCTTGGGTAAAGAGACATGGGCTAGCACTGTTGAGGCCCAATTTGATCCAGCGACACTCGTAATGGCCGCTAGCGTTATCGATCAAGGTGGCTTGGCCTACTTTATCGCTGGGCAAAAGCCCAGTTTTGACCAAAACCTGAAAACCATTGCAAATGCCCAGCACAGGCCGACCATCAGCCACAAAGCGGCTCAGATCCTCGCGCAAACGATAGATCAAATCGACTGCCAACATGCGGCCTGCACCAAGATGGTCGCCATAAGCAAAGCCGCCTGGAATCAGCAGCATGCCATAATCGGCCAATTGAACGCTGCCTTCGGCCAAACGGTTAACGTGAACCCGCTCAGCCTTGGCTCCCGCTAATTCGAGGGCTTCGGCGGCCTCGGCATCACAGTTAATCCCCGGTGCGCGAAGCACCAATACCTTTGTCATAATCAAAGTTCCTTATCGTGAAGGTCGATTATTCAAATGTTTATGTTCTATGCTCTATGTTCTGTCATCGTTCAATCACATGTTGCTGGCGCGAAGCATGAATCCCCGCGCTGGCCAAATGCACAACCCACAGCACCAGCCCTGCAATCACCAGTAACGCAGGCTTGGTAAAATTGCCGCTGCTGCCGATTAAGCGTGGTAGCCAGAACGGCGCTCCCAGCAAGCCAAAGCAGATCAACGGCGATCCGATGCTGGCGGCAACCAGAGTTGGCACAGCAATTTCGGCGGCATAATAGCGGCTGGCAACCATAGCATAGAACAAGAGCAATGAGCTTAGCCCAGCAAAAACCGCCATCAAGAGATAGAAATTAATCCCCCAAGCCCCAACATTTTGGCTATAACGCCATAACCCGGTGCGGGCGGCTAACCCTTGAATGATAATGTGATAGAGCACAAGCGCCACATACGCTACCACTCCTGTCAGATAATGGCGTGTCCACCAATGTTGCTGTTGACCGAAATACATCAACAACACTGGTAACGAGCCAATCCAACTAGCCGCCAGCAACGCATAGATCGGCACAGGATTGCCAAGGATGCCTATTGCTGCCACATTATCGGGGTAGGTTAGGCTATACAAACGTTGCAAAATCGGCTCGGCTACGATGGTGCAATGGCCTGCAATCAACACCAGCAAATAGCGGTATGAGCGAAAGCGCAGCCATAATAAAATTGCTACGGCATAACAAATGACCGTAATTCCAATGAATATTGCTGCCATGCACCAAACCTCGCGCTAATTTTTACGTTCGCTTGATGACCAATCGTACTCGTAAATCAAAATTTGGCCTTGTTTGATCGTCCAAAGTTGATCGCTCAGGCCATAATCGAGTTTGTAGGCATCTTGGGCAATTTGCATGGCAATTCGTTGCAGAATTTCAGGGTTGGCATCGCTGAAGCCAATCAAGAAATCGCGGTTGGGAATCCCCAGCACCAAGTTTCCAGGCAATAAATCGGCCCATTCGCTCAAAACATCGGTTAATAAAATTCGTGCTGCATCATAGCCATCGCTGGTCGAGTAGATAAAGAGCATCTGATTGCCCTCGCCCATTACTTGAGCCATGCCAGGTTTGAGGGTTTTGATGCGCAGGTTATCCACGGCTTTGGTGTAAATCGTGGTTTCGAGTACACCCCAGGTTTTGAGATGTTCCTCGTTGATGTAGGCCACGCTCTCTGGTTCATCGATCACATAGCAAACGATCAAATCGGCCAGAAATGGTCGATAGACCAATTGGGGCAAATTGCGCTCAGCGACTTCGAGCAGCATCGAAGCTGGCTTGATCATCGGATAAACTCGATCTTCCAGTTCATCCCACAGCTCTTGGCCGCGATCAGGTGCAAATGAGCGAACTGCTGCCTCTAACGATTGTAAAATTGATTCAAGTTGCTCTGGCGAGCGGCGATAGGCATTGTAAAAATGCTCGAGTTCGGAGACGACCGCCCGTCCATGCCAGCGAAAGCGAATCTCCATGCCATCGCGGCTCAGTTCTTCGATGCCGCCAAGTTGCTCTAAACGCTCCTCGACAACATCGCCAAATTCATCATCATCTAAAAGTGGCCGATCTTCCATAACCCTTGTCCTTATTGTAGGTTAAAAGCCAAAGGCCTAGCGGGTTGAGCGCAATGGTTTATGACATGAACACCAGCCAATGTTCCCTCACCCCTGGCCCCCTATCCCGCCCAGCAGGCGAGGGGGAAACCACTCCCCTCGCCCATCGCAATGGGAGAGGGGTTGGAGGTGAGGGGTTCAGATTGTTGCCAATGCGATGAACCTTTACAGTTTGAGCGCTAAGCCTTTGTACATTTAAGCTTGCCATGCAGCCTTGAGGCTTGCCAAATCGCTGTCGATAATCGGCTGGCCAGCCAAATCGTTGATGATCAGGCGTGGTTCAGCCAGCACTTGGCCAATTTTGGCGTAGGCGATGTTGCTCAACTGAGCTTCGAAATTGGCGGCTTGCTCTGGGGCAACCTCGACCAAGAAACGGGTGGTCGATTCGCTCCACAACAAGGCATCAGCGCTCAAACTGCCAGATGTTGGCATAGCGCTCAATTCCAAGCTCAAGCCAAACCCGCCAGCAAAGGCCATTTCGGCAGCGGCGACCGCCAAGCCACCTTCACTCAAATCGTGGCAGGCTCGCACGCTATTGGCGCGAATTGCCGCATGTAGCGCTTTATGCACGCTTGGCGCGGTTGCCAGATTAACCTTGGGCAGATTGCCATTATCGATGCCACCAACCAAAGCACTGACTGCCCCGCCGCGTTCGTTGTGAGTCAAACCAACCAAGTAGATCGCATTGCCAGCGGCTTTCGCGTCCATCGAGATTGTTTGCAACACATCGGGTACTAAGGCCATGGCCGAAATCAGCAAGGTTGGTGGAATCGCCACGCGCTTGCCTTCTGCATCGCGATATTCGTTGTTGAGCGAATCTTTGCCCGAAATAAAGGGCGTGCGATACGCCAAGGCGGCATCGTGACAACCAGCCGAAGCTCGCACCAAGCCTGCCAAGCGGTCAGGCAATTTGGGGTCGCCCCAACAGAAGTTATCCAAAATCCAGGTTTGTTCGGGGTCGCCGCCAGCTGCGACGATGTTGCGCAAGGCTTCATCAACCGCTGCTAAGGCCATCCAATACGGATCGATTTTGCCATACAACGGATTCAGGCCACAGCCAAGCACCACGCCACGGTTTGAATCGACCCGTGGTTGTAATACCCCAGCATCGCCTGGGCCATCTTCGTTCACGCCAACCAAGGGCTTGAGCACGGTGGCCGCCTGCACTTCATGGTCGTAGGTGCGCACAATATTTTCGTTGCTGGCGACGATTGGCTGTCCCAACGTTGCCTTGAGTAGCGCCGTGTGATCGATAGTGGCTGGTTGGCTGGCTGGTGCTGGGCTTGGCTGCCAATCAGCATTCAGCTTAAATTGCACCCCGCCGCTATGCAAAAAGGCCATATCCAGCTCAACCACGGTTAATTGGTTGTGCTTGACTGTCAGCACACCATCAGCAGTGAAGTGACCAATCACGGTTGCCTCAACATCTTCGCCACGGCAAAGATCAAGCAAGGTTTGGACATTTTGCGGCGGCACGGAAACGACCATGCGCTCTTGGGCTTCGGAGATCCAAATTTCCCATGGTTGCAAGCCAGCATATTTGAGCGGCACATCGCGTAATTCAACAACTGCGCCAGTTTCTTCGCCCATCTCGCCAACCGCCGAGGAAAGCCCGCCCGCGCCACAATCGGTAATTGCGCTGTACAAACCTAAATCGCGGGCTTGCAACAACACGTCGATCACGGTTTTTTCGGTGACGGGATCGCCGATTTGCACCGCCGCCCCAACCGTTTCAGCAGTGTCGTGAGTTAATTCAACCGACGAGAAGGTTGCACCGTGAATGCCATCGCGGCCAGTGCGTCCGCCGATTACGACAATTGCGTCGCCTGCTTGAACGCCGCGTGGGTGGCTGCCGCGTGGTGCAATGCCCAGCGTGCCACAGAATACCAATGGATTGGCGGTGTAGCCATGGTCATACCAAACCGCCCCGTTGACATTGGGAATTCCTAGTTTGTTGCCATAATCGCGTACCCCAGCCACGACACCTTCGCGAATCCGCCGTGGGTGCAGCACACCTTGCGAAAGCTCGCTTTCTGGCAAATCAGGGTAGCCAAAACACAACACATCGGTCACGGCGATTGGCTTAGCTGAAACCCCCAACACGTCGCGCACAACCCCACCAACCCCAGTATTTGCACCGCCAAATGGCTCTAGTGCTGAAGGGTGATTGTGGGTTTCGACCTTGAAGGAAATTTCATACTGCTCATCGAAGGCCACAATCCCAGCATTATCGACAAATGCCGAGAGCAAGGCCTCGTTGCTAACAGCGTTGGTAGCGCTACGCAAATAGTGATTGAGCAAACCATTGATCGTTGCCCCGTTGGCGGCATTGAGTTCAGCCAAGGCTGGGTGCAACGCCGCATCAATTCCCTGATCTGCGGCAACTTGTTGATAGCTGATCGTGGCGCGGAAGGTTTTATGGCGGCAATGTTCCGACCATGTTTGAGCAAGGGTTTCCAGCTCACCATCGGTTGGGTCGCGGCCTAAATCCTCAAAATAATCGCGAACTGCCTGCATTTCAGCCAAACTCAAGGCCAAAATGCCTTCACGGCTAATCCGTTCGAGTTCGCTATCGCTGACTCCGCGCAAAGCCACGCGGGTGATCGTGGGCGTGTGAGGAGCTGGAAGTTGTAATAAGTGTTGATAAAACTGCAAACGTTCAGCGCTACGAGCCTCAAGGGTAGAATAAGCAGTTTCAATCAAATCGTTTAAAAGATGTTCACCAGCAAATTGACGCAAAACAGCTTCGTCTTGCACATCGGACACATAGACGCGACGCAGGGTTTTGGCCTGTTTCAAGCCGTTAATCCCAATATGGCGTGCGCCAACTAAAATCGTCTCAGCTTCGTTATCGGTCACGCCTGGACGAAAGGCAATCTCCACCAATGCTCCAGCTTTGGGCGTGGCTAGCTCAGCGTCAAGCGCTTGCCAGGTAGCAGTATGGGCAACGGGATCATGCAGTAATTCGAGGGTCAGGCGTTGGACATCTTCTGAGGAAAGATCGCCGGCGAGAAGGTACAGCCGTTCGTGGTTGTCGGCCTCGCGTGGGCAAACAGTGACCAAATATGCGGACACAATTGACTCCTGTTCGAGTTAACTCGTAGGCTATCGCGATTCTACCCGTCTCACGGATGAATGTCAAAAAGGCATAGTCAGGGGCTAGGGGTCAGAGGTTAGCAATTTGGAAACCGCGAAGGTCGCGAAGAGCGCGAAGATGAGGCTATAGGATTTTGGCTATCGGAACAACTGGTGATAGTTCCAACCAATCTCTGATAGCTAAAAGCCATGATGGTTCATTGAAATTTCCTCACCCCCGCTCCCGCCCAGCAGGCGAGGGGGAACCGCTCTAGGAATGCTCCCCTCGCCCGCCGCCGTGGGAGAGGGGTTGGGGGTGAGGGAATGAACCATTACATCTATGCTCTACTTTTCGCGTACTCGCCAAGCATGATACAAAATGATCGAGCCAGCAGTGGCGGCGTTGAGCGAGGCAACGTTACCGCGCATCGGCAAACGCACCAATAAATCGCAGCGTTCGCGGGTTAAGCGGGCCAAGCCTGGGCCTTCGGCTCCAATCACCAAAGCCAAGGCTCCGCGCAAATTGGCCTTATCAAAATCGACCGCCCGCTCATCATCTTCAACTCCCGCCACCCAAATATTGTACTCTTGCAGGTGCTTGATGGTTTGGGCAATGTTGGTAATTTGGGCCACATACAAATGCTCAACTGCGCCAGCTGAAGCATTAATCACTGCTGGTGTGATGCTGGCCGAGCGCCGATCGGGGAAAATAATGCCATGTGCGCCGACAATTTCGGCGGTGCGCATCAGCGTGCCAATATTTTGTGGGTCTTGCAAATGGTCGAAAATCAAGATCAGCGGCTGTTCGCCACGCTCACGGGCTAGCTCAATAATATCGTCAACTTCGACATAGGGATAGGCACCGCATTCGAGGGCAATGCCTTGATGGTTTGCCCCAGCCGTGCGTTTATCAAGCTCACTACGCTGCACTTTAGCAACTTGCATTCGGCGTTCGCGGGCAATTGTATTGATCGCCTGCATCGATTCGCCCTCTTTAATACCATCGGCAATCAGCAAGCGACCCAATTTACGCCGATTAGCACGTAACGCCTCTAAAACAGCATTGCGTCCATATAATAATTCCAAAGTATCAATCCTATTCGGTGCTAAGTTATTGGTCAGTTTGCGCTATTATAGCGTCAAGCTGTCAATGGAGGAATGACATGGATCAGCAACCGAAGGAGCAAAAGCGCGTGATTACACTAAGCGTTGGCATGATTATCAATCTTCTTCTGATTGGGTTGGTCGCTGGAGTGGCGGGCGGCATGTTCGGAATTGGTGGCGGGGCGATTATGGTGCCAGCCATGGTTTTGTTGCTGGCGCTTGATCAGAAATTTGCCACTGGCACATCGATTGGCGCACAGATCTTGCCAGTTGGCTTGCTCGGCGCTTTTGTTTACTATAAAGAGGGTAATTTGGATTGGCGAGCTTCGATCATTATTGCGCTTGGCTTGCTAGTTGGAACCTATTTTGGAGCCAAAATTGCTGCACCAATTTCTTCGGCGACCATGAAAAAGTTCTATGGCGCATTTCTGTTCATCATTGGTGCTCGCTATTTGTTTATGAAATAACTGCTGTTAGATAATTGGCAAGCATCCGCCATTAACCAACATAACGATTAGTTGATTGAGCCATCATTGCAAAACTATGCTAAAACTGATCAACCATGATCAAGGCTTGACGCTGTTGCATGGCTAGGGTAGATTGAGTTGATACTGCAAGGAGGCTCGGTAATGCCATCAATAACTCTCGATGCTCAACGCTGGCAAACATTCAGTCAGTTGCTCACGGCAACCGCCTACCAAAACCCACAGGATCTGCTTGATTCGTTTTTGCAACGTTTAATCGAGTTTTGGCCGGCCCAAGCAGGGGCATTGCTCTATATTGATCCATTAAATGTGCCGTTTTCGCTGGAGCATGGCGAATTGCCTGCCGATGGTCACGAAATGATCGAGCAAGCTCGTTCGGTATTCGAGCGCACAACTGGCGGCGAGCAAGATTTAGGGGTCTATGGGATTAACGATGAGCTAGCCTTGGTGGAATTAACTCTGCGTTCTGGTGATGATGAAGTTGGCCTGTTGCACCTGATTGTTTCTGCCGACCGCGTATCACCTGAGAATGAGGGCGAATTGGCCTTGCTTTTGGTGGGCGTGGCTGGTGGAGCCGCCGATCGAGTGGCCTTGCTCAACACGACGCGCAGCGAACTTGATGAGATGAATTTGCTCTATCAAGTCAGCCAATCGATTGCCAGTGATATTGATTTGCGCAGCCTTTTGCGCACGATTATTGAAAAAGTTACCCAAATTGTCGATAGCGAAAGCGCTTCGTTGCTGTTGGTCGATGAAGTGCATAAAGAGCTGTATTTTGAAACGCCTTCGAACAATAGCCAAGAATTGCGCTCTTATCGCATGCCAATGGATCAAGGCTTCGCTGGCTGGGTTGTCACCCATGGCCAAGGCTTGATTGTTGATGATCCACAAAATGATGCGCGGTTCTATCGCCAAGTTGATAGCGATATTTCGCATCAAACCCGCAATATTCTGACCGTGCCAGTGCGTTCACGCGAACGGACAGTTGGGGTAATTCAGGCAGTCAATAAGCGTAATGGCCCGTTTACCGAGCACGATTTGCGCACGCTCTCGATGCTCGCCAACCAAGCGGCGATCTCGATTGAAAATGCCAATCTTTACACCAAACTCAAAGAAGAACGCGATCGTTTGATTCGCAAAGAAGAAGAAGTGCGTCACCAAATCAATCGCGATCTGCACGATGGGCCAACCCAATCGGTCGCAGCGATTGCCATGAACATCGAGTTCATCAAAAAATTGATGCAGGCCATGCCTGAGCGCGTCGAAGATGAGCTTAATTCATTAGCGGCCTTGGTCAAAAAAACCTACCAAGAATTGCGGACGTTGCTATTTGAGTTACGCCCGTTGGGTCTCGAAACCCAAGGCTTGGTGGCAACTCTACACGAATACGCCAACAAATTCCGCGATCCATCGGGGATGCAAGTGCGCTTTACGCCTGGCAACTTTATTGGTCGTTTGGCCCCACAAACTGCCGCCGCCACCTTTATGATTATCCAAGAGGCGGTCAATAATGCCCGCAAACATGCCAAAGCCTCGATGGTCTGGATTGAGCTTTTTCAAGATAGTGAACGCCAAATGCTGACTGCGGTTGTGCGTGATAGTGGGATTGGCTTTGATCTTAAGAGCATCACCACGTCGTATGAGGAGCGTGGCTCGTTTGGGTTGTTGAATATGGGCGAACGGGCAACCCTCGCGGGTGGCGCTTGCGAAATTCGCTCGTCGGCAGGCGAAGGAACCCAAATTATCATTCGAGTGCCGACCTTGGTCGAAGAAGCCGAAGATTTTGCGTAACGTGCCAATCAAGGCCTGAACATAGAGCACCCTTTTGTCTGGTGGCAAGGACAAGAGGGTGCTCTTTAATGCCTATTGCGCCTGAGGAAAGCCATGTATTCTATAATTGGGCTTGATCTGGCATTAGAAGGAGCATTGCCATGGCGCAGGTTGTTGATCTCACGATTTACCCGATTAAATCGACCGCTGGAATTCCACTTGATCAGGCATGGTTGGAGTTACGCGGCTTTGCTAATGACCGCCGTTGGGCAATCGTTGCCAGCGAAAATCGCCGGATTTTGACGGCGCGTGAATATGGCACCATGTTGGCAATTCAGAGCCAAGTTGGGCCTGATGGCTTGTTGGTGCATTTGCCCAATCGAGCTGAGCCAATCGCCTTGCCTTATTTATTGCAGCCAATTGAGCGGGTCAATTTATGGGCCGAGGAACAGCACCCAGCCATGGTCTACAACCAAGCAATTAATCAAGCATTTAGCGAATATCTTGGAATTGACTGCTTGGTAGTTTATATGGGCGAGGGTTGCGAACGCCCATTGCCAACTGATATGCCATCGGGCTATACGGGCCGCATCACCGACCGCGTAAGTTACGCCGACGATTATCCGATTTTGCTAGCTTCACAGGCTTCGTTGGCCGATCTGAACCAACGCCTCGAACAGCCAGCTGAGATGCGCCAATTCCGCCCAAATATTGTGATCGATGGTGAACGGGCCTACCAAGAAGATCAATGGCAATGGTTGCAAATTGGCGAATGTTTGTTTGAAGTAGCCCAAGCCTGCCCGCGCTGTGTGCTGATTACCGCCGACCCAACCACGGGCCAAAAGCATGCGCAGCAAGAGCCATTGCGCACCCTAGCCCGTTATCGTAAAACGGCGGGTGGCGTGCCATTTGGCATTCAGCTCGTGCCACGTAAGTTGGGCACAATTCGCCAAGGTGATCAGGTTGTGGTGCTCAAACAGCCTGTATAATCAATTGATTACATTTTTTAGGAGCGAGCATGAACGGCCAACAACGCAGCGCCATCAAGCCTGGCATTCAAGTAGCGATTGTGCTTAAGCAGGATCAAGCGACGGGCAAGACCACCACTGGTATTGTCAAAGATATTCTGACCAAATCGCCGAACCACCCGCATGGCATTAAAGTGCGTTTGGTAACGGGTGAAGTTGGGCGGGTCAAACAAATTTTGGGTTCGCCGAATGGCTAAAATCGCCCTTGTCAGTCATCCCGAATCGCTGCACCATATCGAACACAAAGTTGGTGGTTGGTACGATACAGGCTTAACAGAACGTGGTCAGCGCCAAGCCAAGGCGATTGCAACCGCATTGGCCGAAGCGGGGATTCATGCTTGTTCGATCTATAGCTCAGATTTGCAGCGGACTGCCCAAACTGCTGAGATAATTGCCCAAACGTTGGCTAGTCCAGTTATACTTGATCAACGCCTGCGAGAGATGAGTTATGGGGCGGCAGAAGGCCGTGATCAAGCATGGTTTGATCAGCAGATTGTCTATCCACCTAACGGCGTTGGTAGGCTTGATCATCGGATTTATCCAAGCAGCGAGAATCGACGCGAGGTGGCAACGCGAGTGTATGCCGCCATGGAAATGATTACTGCTACTGCTGAACAACAGCTCGTGATTGTGACCCATGGCTTTGCGGCAACCTTTGTGATTGCCGCTTGGCTCGGGATGCCGCTTGAGTCAGTTGGTTTAGTGGCCTTTCGGGTTACTTCGGGCAGCATTTCGTGGCTAACCCAAACTGCACCATTCCACAACCGTATGCTTGATCGATTAAATGATACGCAGCACCTAACCAACCTTTGAGGAGTGGATGATGACTACTGCGCTCAAGGCGGCGTTCGGCCAATTTTTCGATTGCCAAGATGTAAACTTTCTCGATGAGCTTTTGGCACAACCTGGCCGTGGCACAATGCCATGGCAGTATGTTACGCCATGGGAAATTCGCTATCTGGTTGAGCTTGATGCCCAAGGTTGTAGCCTTGAAGTCTATGCCGTCAATCGCTTTACTAACGATCAGCATCTTAAAATTGATAGTGCTGGTGTGATTAGCCATTTTGCTAGCCCCGTTGGTTACTACGCCTACGACCCTGCACTTGAGGGCGACCGCGAGGCTCAACAACAGGCCATGTATACATATAATCAGGCAATTTACGCTGAGCTACGAACCAAAGGCCTGATTGAACCTTGAGCATGGTCAGACATAATCTAAACGTTTAATGGCGATAAATGCAGTGGCCAAACAGGTCATAACGGCGTAATAACCCCAAAGTAATTCTAGAATTGGGTGAAACATAATTAACAACCCTAAACCAACTAAGACAAATACCGTAATAATAACCAATACTTGCGTTCGTTCGGGTTTTTCAGGGTAAACTCCAGTTGTGGCTAGCTGATTCGCCATCGACATACCAGTGATGAAGAGTGTTGCAGCAGTGACTGGGATGAGCAATAATGATAACCACATGATGGAACCTTCATCATCATCATTGCGCGATGATGAATAATACGAATAGGTCTGACTGCGATTATTGGCTGTTTCAGCGACGCTTGCCGCCGTAATTTCGCTGGCCGACATATCGATTGGCCCACACGCAACAAACGGTGAGAAAAAGAGGAAAAACAAGATAAACCCAATGATCATCAGCGCTCTACTTGAAAGCTCAACCTCTAAAAATCGTTGGGTTTTGGACTGAGAAGTACTGGAAGATGCAGGTTTGCTGCCACTCAACCATTCATTACAAAAACGACATTTTTTGGCATCAGCCAAAATGTGTTCAGCACAATACGGGCAAGGTCTGGTTGCTGAGGCACTCACAAACTGCGGCGTTGGTTGTTGGCTTGGTGGCTGATTTGCTGGCGGTGTTGGTGTTGGTGTTGGATAGCTGGGCGCTGGATTAGGCTGATAAACGATTGGTTGGGCTGTGCCGAGATATTTTTGGAGCGCCAATTTCCAAGCAGAGCTACGGTTAATAATCGAACTATGCGGCTCCTTTTGCAAAACCTCAAGTATTTTCGCATGTGCATCGGCTGGGGTTTGGGGTGCTTCAAGCAGCTCTAGCAGGGCCACAACAATCCGCGAATGTGATTCACTGAGGCTAGCAACATTTCGTACATGATCAAGGATCGCCGAACCTTGAGCCGATTTGAGATCATTGACGATTTGATTGACTTTTGAAAACGCGATAGTACTCATCCTTATTCCGCTCCTATTTTAGGCAGATTGATCGAGACAAACCGTTGCTTGTATACAAGATTAAGATGCTATTTTTCGATTATTTTCCTGTATCCAAGCAGCAAATCCGCTATTGTGGGTGATTAAGCGCTTATTTGAGATCGGGTGAATATTTCTCAAGCCGCTTGACAGTGATTCATTTGACTCTTTAAAATAGCAAAGCTGTGCTATTTGAATTGGAATGGAGCAATTGAAGTATGGATATTGATGCGCTGTGGGAATATGCTGACCCTGCTGTGAGCGAGAGCCGTTTTGTGCAGGCCTTGAACGAAACCAGCGGTGACGATCAGCTTGAACTTCTCAGCCAAATTGCCCGCACATTTTCGCTGCGTGGGCGGTTTGCCGAAGCGCATGAACGGCTCGATCAACTCGAAGCCCAATTGCCTGTAGCAGGTGAGCGACCCAAAGTGCGTTATTACTTAGAGCGAGGCCGCACCCACAATTCGGCTGGCGAGCTCGAAATGGCGCGTTATTTCTTTAGCCAAGCTTGGAAACTGGCTAGCCAAGCGGGTTTTGTGGGCTTAGCAGTTGATGCAGCGCATATGTTGGCAATTAGTTATGGTAGCGATCAACAAGCGCTGAGCTGGAACCAACAGGGCTTGGAGCTAGCCCGCAGCTCTGATGACCCCAAAGCCCAAGCATTAATTCCTGCGATGCTCAATAATGCCGCTTGGGATCTGCATGAACGCGGTGAGTTTGCTGAGGCTCTAGCATTATTCAAAGAGGCTGAACAGGCATGGCTGCAACGTGAACGCCCGCGCCAAATTCAAATTGCCCGGTGGTCGGTGGCCCGCTGTTTACGGTCATTGGGCGACTATCAATCGGCGCTAGCATTGCAACAAGCGCTGGCCGACGAACTGCAAGCCGCAGGCATCACCGATGGCTATGTTTTCGAGGAAATTGGCGAGAATCTAGCCGCTTTAGGCGAGCATGAGGCGGCTAAGCCCTACTTTGAGCAAGCCTATCACGCTTTAGCCCAAGATCAATGGTTTGTACAAAACGAGGCCGCGCGATTACTCAACCTCAACATTCGAGCAGGCAAAGCCTAAATTATGGCGAATCAATGCCTGCCAACTAGCTAAAATTGCTGATTAGAAGGCATTGATTTGCGTTCGACACTCCCCTTAAACTGCGCTATAATCCAAACAAGTTTCTAGAGTTGCTGATTCGCGAGCCTCTGATCAGAAATTTCTGATCGGCAGGTGATATTTGTGTTTACAACCATGAGCACTGCACCGCGTGATTGGTTGGCTAGTCGGGCTGAGTTCCCGATTTTGAGCCGCAAAACCTATCTGAATACATGTTCGCTTGGCGCATTGAGCAGCCGCGTGCGTGCGGCAGTTAATCAGCATTTGGATTTATGGGAAGAGTACGGGGCATCGGCGTGGTATAAGATTTGGCTCGGTGAGTGCGCTGCTTTACGCACGACCACCGAACGCTTATTTAATGCTCCGGCTGGCTCGGTGGCTTTGGCTCCTAGCGTTGGCGTGGCCCTTTCGGTAATCGCCAGTGCCTTGGATTATCGCCAACGGCCCAAGGTGATTTCAAGCGTCCTCGATTTTCCAACAATTCCGTATCAATGGTTGGCGCATCCTGAGGTTGAGGTGGTGCTTTTGCCATCGCCCGATGGCGTGCATGTGCCATTGGAAGCCTACGAGGCTGCAATCGATGAGCGCACGGCCTTGGTGGCAACCTCGCATGTCTTTTTTGCCAGTGGCACAATTCAGCCAATTGCTGAAATTGCCAAATTAGCCCATGCCAAAGGCGCATTATGCCTGATCGATGGCTATCAGGCGGCGGGGCAAGTGCCAGTCGATGTCGTCGCCAGCGATCTGGATTTCTACATGACTGGGGGCTTGAAGTGGCTGCTTGGTGGAACGGGCATTGTTGAATGCTATGTCCGCCCCAGCCTGATTCAGCAGCTTAAGCCGACGGTTGCTGGCTGGTTTGGTCATGCCAACCAATTTGCCTTCGACCCCAACAACTTTGAGTTTGCCCCCGATGCGCGGCGCTTTGAAGTTGGCACGCCTGCTTTATCGGCGGTCTATGCTGGCCATGCTGGCATGCAGATCATCCTTGACCATGGCGTGGCGGCAATTCAACAACGCACCAGCGAACTGGTGGCCTATTTGGTGGCCAAGTTACGCGATGCAGGCTATCAACTAACTATTTCTGGCGACCCACAGCAGCATGCAGGGATCGTGATGATCCAAAGTGCCGAGCATGCCAAGTTGGTGGCTGCCTTGGCTGAGCAGGGGATAATCGTTGATCATCGGCCTGGCCATGTGCGGGTATCGCCATTTTTCTATACCTTAGAGACAGAGCTTGATCTTTTTGTGGAACGCTTGCAGGCTCTTAGCCAGTAATTTGGAATTCAGCATCAATAAGGAGGTTACGTGTCCACTCGCACGATTTTGGACCGTTATCAAACGAGTGCCTCGTATCTAGCGCGCATTTTACTCCGTTTTTCGGGCTTGTTGCTCACGGTGTATATGCTGACGTACATTTGGGAATTGAGCACGGTAATTCGCACCAGCGATGAGCCGGCTGGCACCGCTGCGGCGGCCTTCAACACGGCGATGGCTGCGTACAACACGACCTTCTGGCATATTACCCATGCGGTGGTTGTGGCGCTGGTGGTGTTGCATGCCCTAACTGGCTTGCGGGTTTTGACCCTTGAGGCAGGGTTTGGCGCTCGCTTCCAACGAGCCTCTTTCTGGCTTTCGTTGGTCTTGACGGTGGCGCTGTTTGTGCTGCTCTTTATTAAGATTATCGCCAATCTGGCGGCGTAACGGCTGGAAAGGAATCGCTTCAATGGTGCACCGAGATGTTATCAGCGTTACAAGCCGCGCTCAAAAGGTTAAAGTAGAACCTGGTGCGGGCACGCTGTTGTGGATTCTGCAACGCCTTTCTTCGTATGGTTTGTTGCTGTTTTTGCCAATCCACCTGTATTTTACCTATTTCACCAAGCTTGATACACCAGCACTGACCTATAACGGTATGCGCGAAACCTTCAGCGCATTTCCACTGTGGTATGTGCTGAACGAAGGGCTTTTGTTAATTTGTGCGCTGTTTCATGGCCTCAACGGCTTTCGCAATGTCATCTACGACTGGACAACCAATAGCGCTGTGCGCCATACGGTCAACTTTTTGTTGATTGTCTTGGGTATCGCCGGGGCAATTTTGGGCTTCTGGACGTTGTGGGCTTTGGCATAAGGAGTGTCGTCTGTGATTCAGCATGATGTAATTGTGGTTGGCAGTGGCATCGCTGGGATGCGCTGCGCCCTTGAGATTAAACGTAACGCGCCCAAAGCCGATGTGGCGATTGTGACCAAACAATATCCAGTTCGGGCGGCTTCGGTCGTCGAACGCACAGGCATTGCCGCCGCCTTAGGGAATAGCAGCAGTGATAGCGTTGAAGCGCATATCAGCGATACCTTGGCCTATGGCAAAAGCAATAATGCCGCTGCGGTCAAGGCGCTGTGCGAGCAAGCTCCTGCCGCTGTGTATGAGCTAGAGCACATGGGCTTGCCATTTAGCCGCTTGAAGAGTGGCCGGATCGCCCAACAAGTTGGCTATGGCCATAGTCAACCACGCTTGGCTAACGCTGGCGACCAAACTGGCCACGCAATTGTCACGACCTTGTATGGCGAAGTCGTGCGCTTTGGTATCAAAGTGTATCCTGAGTGGTTTATGTTGGGTTTGGTGGTTGAAGGCAAAAACGTGCGTGGTGTGAGTGTGCTCGATATTCGCAGCAGCGAAATCGAAGTTATCAATGCCAAAGTAACGGTGCTGGCAACTGGCAGCTATGGTCAACTCTATGCCACTTCCAGCGATTCATATGCCTCAACTGGCGATGGCCATGCCGCTGCTTTGCGAGCTGGCATCAACCTAATCGGCATGGATTTGGTCAATTTCCACCCCTTGGGTGTGGCCAATACTGGCTTGATTATCAACGAACAAGTGCTAGCCGATGGCGCACACCTGCTTAACGCCAGCGAAAAACGCTTTACCAACGAACAAGCTAGCTTGGCTGAGGTAACTGCTGCGGTTAACGCTGAAATTGCTGCTGGCAGAGGCGTTGATGGTCATGTTTGGCTCGATGTGCGGCATCTGCCAACCAGCCAAATTCGTGAGCGCTACCCACACCTATTGGATTATGCCGAAGATTTTGCTGGTGTTAATCCCAACCATGATTTTATTCCAGTCAAGCCGACCCAACAATCGAGCCTTGGTGGTTTGCCAACCGACCTCAATGGTAGCGTGGCAGGCTTTGAAGGTTTGTATGCAGTTGGCGCTTGCGCCAATAACGGCGTGCACGGCGAGCAAGCCTTGCCTGGCAACGAATTGGCGGCTGCCGTAGTGTTTGCCAAACTGGCAGGCGCGGCAATTGCCGACAAACTGGGCGCGGCTAGCTATGGCAACGTGCCAAGCTACGCTACCAGCAACGCCAGCGACGAAATCGAAGGCTTGTTCGGCCAAAAAGGTAGCCACAAATTGGGTCTTGTGCGCAAAAACCTGCGTCAAGCCTTCAATAGCCAAGCCCATACTGCGGCCAGCGATGAACAACACGTTGGTTTAGTACATAGCTTGCGCGAACAATTTGGCCAAATTGCCCTGCACGATAAAAATCGGCGCTTTAATACTGAATTGCTCGAAGCCCTAGAGCTTGATCGGCTACTGGATGTGGCAGATGCTGTGGCAAAAGCAAGCGTGGCTGCGCTCTAAGCGGATTGGTATGCCCTCATCCCCTAACCTTCCAAAGGGTTGGCTTCCGCTGCGAACTACCTGATGTTGTGGGATGTGTGATGTTCCCTGATTGCCCTTGAGGGGGT